>NZ_DDYV01000222.1:0-13967 GCF_002348205.1 Desulfobacter sp. UBA2225
GAAAGCATGTGGACTTCATCAATGATATAGATTTTGTACCTGGCTGCTGAGGGCATGTAGGCCACATTGTCCCTCAGTTCACGGATCTGATCCACGCTGTTGTTGGAGGCGCCGTCAATTTCAAACACATCGGCACAATGACCGTTGATAATGTCTTTGCAAATTCTGCACTCATTGCAGGGCGAGGGGGTCGGCCCGGTCTGACAGGTCATGGCCTTGGCCATGATGCGGGCAATGGTGGTTTTGCCGGTACCCCTGGGGCCTGCGAGCAAAAGGGCATGGGGCACCCTGTTTCCGGAAATGGCGTTGGTCAGGGTGGTGGTGACATGATCCTGTCCAACAACTTCTGAAAATGTCTGGGGCCGGTATTTTAATGCCAGAACCTGGTAAGACATAGTGTTTAGTATCTAAATGATTTTTATGTTTCTTTTTAATTTAAAAAGTACAAGGCTTTATACCAGAGGGGGTGTTAGGGGTCAATGTCGGGAGGGGATTTTGTTTTAACACAAAAAAATATCAGAATGTTTTTTCTTGTCATTTTTTCTTATTTTTTTAATAATCCACTCAAATTGGCCATTTAAAAATTCGTACATACCCGGCTAAAAGGCAACGGCTAAGAGCCATGGTCCAGATACTCTGTTGACACCGGGCTCAACCGACAACAAATAATGATAGTAGTTCAACAAGTTATTGTAATTCTCATATAAGAGGCATTCATAAATGAAAATCATAAACATAAAAGAGATGTGCATAAAATTTTTCAGGCAGTACGGCAGGCAGATTGGAAACCAGGCAGGTTTTTCCTTTATTGAACTGATGGTGGTTGTCATCATCCTGGGGATTCTGGCCGGCGCCATTGTGCCAAGGTATATGGATAAGGCGGACAAGGCAAAAATCGTAAAAGCCCAAGTGGACATTGCTGCCATTGAAACCAGCCTTAAAATGTACAAACTGGACAATGGGTTTTATCCCACAACGGAACAGGGCCTTTTAGCCCTGATAGAAAAGCCGACCACTGATCCCGTCCCCCGAAGCTGGAATGAAAACGGATATTTTGAAAAGAAAAGAGTTCCCAAAGATCCTTGGGGAACCGAGTATGTTTATATGTGTCCCGGTGTCCACGGCACGTTTGACCTGATTTCATATGGTGCGGATTCAGAATCAGGAGGGGAGGGGATCAATGCGGACATCACCAACTGGGAAGAGCAGGAATAATCCATCTGGATTTACCTTTATTGAACTGATGGTGGTGGTGGGCATCTTCTCTATTGTTCTGCTGTTTTCAATCCCATTGTTCCGGCAGATTCATTTGACGTCAAACGCCTCTGATCGCGTATCCGGGTTGATTTTTTTCCTGGAGAATTTAAAGCTTAAGGCCATGGTGGAAAATAAAAATTTGACCCTTTATATGGATTCCGGTTCCGGAAAAATGTATGTGACCGATGACACAATGGATGCGGATGCCCGGCAGGTTGCCCTGAATAATGGCATATCCCTGAACGGTGATCTGCAATTGCTTAATCTGGAATTCCCGGATGACGGCACCAGGGCCGGTGATGACAAAAGCATCTGTTTTTTCAGCAAAGGGTATTCAGACCGGGTTCTGATTCATGTCCGGGAAGAGAGTCGGGAGATGACCATTCAGGTATGCATGTTCCAAAAGAGAGTTCATCTGATCGACCGATATGTCTCCTATGACGACTGCATATAATCGATTATGGGATGATGGCGGCTGTCAGGGGCAGACCGGTTTTACCCTGATTGAGGTGATTGTTGCCATGACCATTATTGCAACGGTTATGGTGGCATTGTTCAGGATGCAGTCCGGCACCATCAATCTGGCCGGGGCCGATGATTTCCAGACAACAGCCCGGTATCTTGCCGCCAAGGCCCTTGCCCAAATTGAGCTTTCCATCAATGACCCGGAGCTGAAAGGCGAGTTTGACCAGGCGTTTAAAGGATATGCCTGGCATTGTGAGCTGACGGATGTAAACGCCAATTTTTCAGATATCATGCCGGATTTGACCGACAAGGTCGGCACATTAAAAAAAATTGATTTGACAATAACACGGGAGCAGGGGGGCCGATCTTATCATGTTGAAACATTCAGGTATGCCTCTGCAAGTTAACCCAACAGAGTGCGGATTCACCTTGATGGAACTGATGGTGGCCCTTGTTATTTTTTCATTTGTTATGGTCATGCTTTTTTCATCTTTTAATGCATTTATATCCACAGGGCAATCCATTGCACACGGTGTTGATTATAATGAACGGGCCAGGGATGCATTCAGAAGAATTCTGGATGATCTGACCGACATGTACGTGCCGGAATCCGGGATAATAGATGTTTTGAACCGTGTCGATGATCAGGACGTGGATATTTTCCAGATGACCGGCAGTGAGACCAGCGTAGGTGGAGAGACCTTTTCCACCCTTGGATTTAACTGCCTTTCAGGCGTTCAGACGGGCCGCAGCAGGCCGTCCGGTGTCGTTCGTGTCACTTATTACGTTCGAAAAAACAGCCAGGAATTGTTTGATCTTTGCCGGGCTGAGCGTCCCATCGGCAGTGACAGGGAGACCGACCCGTGTTTAGACCCGGTCCTTGCCGACAATATTACCGGATTTACCATTGACTTCATTGATGCAAAGCGTAATGAATATCGGGGCTGGGATGCGGATAAGAATAAGAATAAGGAGAGTGACGGGGTGTCCCTGCCGTGCGTATTGAACATCGGGTTGACACTGAAAAGTGAAAATAAAGAAAAAGTATATGAAACTGCCGTGGTTTTACCGGTACAGGGGCCGGCAGGTGAATAGTATTTACCGCAATCAAAAGGGCATGGCCCTGATTGCCACCATTGCTGTGGTTGCCATTCTTTGCGTAGTGGCGTTGGAGGCCGGACGCCTTGCAAAGCAGGCTGCTTCGGGGACCATCGCCGAGAACGATATGTTTGCGGCCCGGGAAATGGCCATGTCCGGCATCCACCTGGCCATGATGATTCTGGCGATGGACGGGGCTGACAACGAGATTGATTCCATCCAGGAACCATGGGCGGATCCGGAACAGATCTCCCTGGCTGTGGCGGCCATGGGATTAAACCCGGAAAACGTATCCCTGAAAATTTCCGACGAGATGGGAAAATTGCAGTTAAACGCACTGCTTAAACAGTTTCCCGGCAATGACTTCAATGATGCTCAGCTGGTGGTACTGGAACGTTTTTTAACCCTGGCAGCGCCGGAAGACAAGTCCGATGGTGCCGGCAGCGCCGTTGAAATTGTCAATGCGCTTAAGGACTGGCTTGATTCAATGGACGATGATACCATAACAGGGTTGACAGGTGCCGAGTTAAATTATTATGAATCCCTGGATGTGCCTTATACCTGTGCCAATGGTCCCTTAAGGCATATCAGTGAATTATTCCTTGTCAAAGGGGTTGTTGACGCAATTTTATCCCCGTCATATATCAGTCAGGGGATGGATGAATCTATTCAGGCAGATATAAAGGATATGTTTACAGTATACGGCCTTTCAGATGTCCAGAATTCCCAAGAGAACCGTTTTTCATTTTCAGGCACGGTTAATATCAATACCGCACCTGTGGCGGTACTCGCAGCACTTTTGCCCGAAGGCCGGGACTTAAATGCTCAGGACCTTGCCGACTATCGGTCCGAGAAGGCAAGCTTAGGCCGCGAATATATCCATACCCTTGAATCCGGGTGGTTTGAGGATGTCATTGCCCTAAGTGATGATGAAAAGAAGGCGTTTGAAAAGGTGATTACCTATTCGAGCAGTGTTTTCAGGGCTGACTGTACCGCTAAAAAAAATGGTTATCAAGTGACCTTGCGCGCTGTAATTAAACGGGAAAAACAGGATATGACAGGCAAATGGTCCTGCCGGATTCTTCAAATGGAAAGAGGATAGACCATGGCAGCCCCCCTTTTGATCATCCGTGAAAATTGCACAGGGATTGATGCCTGGCTGGTGGAGGGGCGTGGGAAATCCCAGATTGTTCAGGCATTGGCCCGTGTGGCCTATGAAGATCTGGAACCGGTTGAAGAAGATCAGACCTTGTTTGATGCGGGATTGGCATCTGTTGTCCAGGCCGTTGACCCGGCCGTTAAAAAGGATAACACGCTCCAGGCCATGCTTCTTTTGCCGGCCGGCCGGTTTTATTTTCGAAATATCAGCTTGCCCTTTACATCCCGCTCAAAAATCAGGCAGGTTCTGCCCCTGGAGCTTAATACCCGGTTTCCAAAGGAACTGGGCCCTGTGGTGACTGACTTTTTCTGCTATGAACTGGAAACACAACAGTCGAACCCTTTGGTATTTTCCGGGTCCATCGAGGAAGATATACTTAAGTCTTACCATACAAGCCTTATGGCAGCCGGTCTTAAACCCGTTGCCATTGCGCCCGGGTGCCTGGCCATGGTCGCCTCTTTTCTTAGAGAGAACAAAGAAAATAAAAATTTTGTTTTTTTGGACACGGACGGGTGTGAGATGGTTTTAACCCTGGTGGCCCAGGCAAATGTGGTGCAAGTTCGGACCCTTTCCGTGGACCCATCTTTTCAATTGCCGGCCCAGGCAATTAGGCAGATGTTGTTAGGGTTCTGGCAGCGTTTTGGTGTAACGGATACCTTTTATATTTATATTTCCGGCGATTTTGATGAATCTGCCCGGAAGAGGATGCGTAACGCCCTTGCCGATATTTTTAAATTTCAGTCCGACTGTACCGGTCAGGATGCCGGCGAACCGCAACTGCCGGGACCAATGAACGGATTGGCCTTTGTGGATCTGTCCCAGAATCTTGCATCAATCACCCCGGACCTTGCGATGCTGAACATGTGCCGAGGAAAGTACGGTTCAGATTCATTTATCCGGGCATACCCGGGATATATCATAAGCTGCTGTACCCTTGCCCTGCTTGCGTTTATTCTGTTCATGGTTAATATCCACATGGACATATCACGGCTTGAAAAACAAATTGATCAGCAAAATCAGGCCATGACCGCCATTTATAAAAAGGCGTTTCCGGATAAAAAAACAGGCAACATTGATCCTTTGCTGCTCATGCAGGCCGGTGTAGGGGAGCTCACCCGGGGGGGGGCTGCAAATGCTGGCTCTGAAGAGATAGACCGTGTGCAGGCCGGAAATATCCTGCTTGAACTCTCCCTTTGTATCCCGGCAGCCGTGGATGTCCAGGTGGACCGCCTCACGCTGGATAAGGAACGGATGCTTCTGTCAGGATCTGCAGATAATTATAATACCATTGATCAGGTAAAGGGTTTCATTGAAAAGTCGCCGTTTTTCAAAAAGGTGAATATCGGCAGTGCAGTGGCAGGAAAGGGCGGCAACCGTGTGGACTTTAAATTCATTATTGAAATATGATGATGCTTGAATTGTCAAAACGGGATAAAAAATTTATAGCCGCAGGTACTGTGTTCCTTGTTCTGTTCAGTCTTGTCTGGTTTGTTTACCTTCCGGCCGTGGACAAGCGGGCAACGCTTGAAAAAAAGGTGATCTCAAAAGCCGCGGATATTGAGCGGATGCAGATCCTTGAAATGACGCGTCGGCAATACGCAAAAAGTTTTGATCTGGAAAAAGAGGCCCTTGAAAAAAGAGGGTCCAAGTTTACGCTTTTTTCCTTTCTGGACGCCCTGTCCTCCAAGAGTCTTGTGAAAAAAAATGTTGCCTATATGAAACCGTTTTCCCAGGATATGGAAAACAGTGATTACAGACTCTCCCGGGTAACGGTCAAGTTACAGCAGATCTATTTAAAAGGCCTGGTGGATTTCCTTGTCAGAATTGAAACTTCTCCCCATGGTGTATCCGTCATGTCACTATCCCTGACAAAGTCCGGTGACAAGGGGCAGTTTCTGGATGCAGTAATTGAAACCCAGATCCTGGCGTTAAAAGCCGAAAAAGAAAATGAAGATAGATCTTAAGACCTGTTGCATGCTTTACAGGCAAGGATGAAGCATGTGCCGATGAACAACCGAAGGAGAATAAATATGTTGCAGGATCGTAGCAACGCTTTTACGCTGAAATACCTCTGCTTAGTCCTTGTGGTGTTGTTAGTCCTTGTGGTGCTGGCCCTGGCCGGGCTTTGCCCGGTGCAGGCGGCACAGAATCGGGACGCTTCAGAATATGTGTCCATGGATTTCAATGATGTTGACATCGGTGTCTTCATTAAATTCATCAGCACACTGACCCAGAAAAATTTTGTGGTGGACACCAAGGTCAAGGGAAAGGTGACCATTATCTCTCCTGAAAAAATATCCGTGGATGACGCATACAAGGTTTTTGAATCGGTTTTGGATATTTACGGGTTTGCCACGGTTGAAACCGGAAGCGTTGTCAAGATCATTCCTGCTGTAGATGCCAGGGGAGACAATGTGGACACCCGTATGGCAAGGTATGCGGAACAGACATCAGATAAACTGGTCACCCGGATTATCCCCCTGACTTATGCAAGTGCCGATGAGCTTAAAGCCCTTTTATCCCCCATGCTTGCCAAGGGCGGTCTCCTTTTGTCCCATCCCGATTCAAATATGCTTATTGTCACGGCAACCCTATCCAGCATTGACCGGCTGCTCAAGCTGATCAACACCATTGATGTGGAAGGCGTGGGCCGCAAAATTACCATTTTGCCCATCAAATATGCAGATGCGGAGAAAATGGTCACCAATCTGACCAAAATTTATTCAGCACAAACAAAAAAAATTGCAGGAAGGAGAAAAAACAGCAATGATTTTTCTGTGGAGATGGTGGCCGATGAACGGACCAATTCCATTATCCTTTTGGCCAGTGAACAGGAAAGCGCACAGATCACGGCACTTGTGAATGCTTTAGATAAAAAGGTTCCCAAAGGGGAAGAAAAGATCCGGGTCTATTATCTTGAGCATGCCACTGCCGAGGAGTTAGCTGCCGTGCTCCAGGAAATTCCCGAAAAGAGCGGCAGTAACTCAAAAAAGGATGGCCAGAAACAAGCCCCCCTTTTGTCCGATGACATTAAAATCACGGCGGACAAGGCCACCAATTCCCTGGTTATTATTGCGGATAAAGATGATTATCCGGTATTGGAAGAGGTGATTAAAAAACTGGATGTGCCAAGATCCATGGTTTACATTGAGTGTATGCTCATGGAGATGAATGCGGAACGATCCCTTGATTTCGGTATGGAATGGCAGGCGGCCGAAACAGTTCACGGCGACTCCAATGTCGCGTTTGGCGGATTCGGCACCACTGCTTCTGACTCCGGAGGTCTGGATTCTGCGGCGAAAGGGGTACTGCCCAGGGGTTTTTCCATGGGTGTCATCGGTAAAACCCTTGAAATCGGCGGGGTAACTTTTCCGTCATTTCAGGCCATTCTCCGGGCATACAAGGAAGATTCAGATGTGAAGATTTTGTCCACACCCCAGCTTTTGACCACGGAAAACAAGGAAGCCACGATTACCATTGGTAAAAACGTGGCCTACCAGACCCGGGGGGGTGTCTACAATGACTCCTCTACCGACTCCACCGCTTACAATGCATACGAATACAAGGACGTGGGCATTACCCTCAAAATCACCCCGTCCATCAGCCAGGGACGGCTGGTAAGGCTTGATTTCTATCAGACGATTACCAAACTGGACACCGCGAACACCACCAATGCGGATCGGCCAACCACCTTAAAACGGGAACTTGAAACCACCATTATTGTGGAAGACGGCAATACCGTGGTGATTGGCGGATTGATTGACGAGAGCCTGAGCAAGGAAGTCGGCAAGGTGCCGTGTCTCGGTGATATACCTGTTCTGGGTAATGCCTTTAAAAGCCTCTCTTCGGGCAGTGACAGAACCAATCTATTTATTTTCCTGACTCCCAGGGTGGTTAAAAATACCCTGGAGGCAAAAGAGGTCTATCTGGAAAAAAAGGATAAGATGGACGAACTTCATAAGCAGGAAATCAAATTGTATGATGAAGATGCTCCCATAAAAAGCATTCTTTTGAATTGATATGGAAAAATTAATCCAGCAGTTTGTTGACAGGCTGGCAACGTTTGTCACCCTGAACCGTGAACAAAGGGAAAAAATCAAGGCGGCCTGTGCCAAGGATCCGGCCCGGATGTGGGAAATGGCATGTGACACCAAGCTTGTGTCCGAATCCCAGTCCCTGAAGGCGGTAGGGGCGATCTACGGCATTGAATTTCTGGAAGATCTCGCGTTTTTTAATCCGGATCTCTCCGTGTCCGAGAAGATTACCCGCAAGTTTTTGAAAAAAAATCTTATTGTCCCGCTTAAGCCTGAAAACAAACCCCCGGTTATCGCGCTGAACGATCCTTCGGAGTTGAGTTATGTGGATGACGTGGCCATGCATGCAGGCTTTGCGGACTATGCCCTGGCCTTGGCCACAAAAGCCCAGATTTTAAGTGCCATCAATATGATCTTCGATCAGGACGGGCACAATGTCCAGAAACTTATGGACGACATGGAAGATGATGAATTCCTCCATATCGAAGACATTGAGCATACCGCAGATCTTTTGGACGATACCAGCGACGCCCCGGTCATCCGCCTGGTCAACCAGATGATCTCCCAGTCGGTCAAGGCGGGTGCCAGCGATATTCACATCGAACCGTTTCAGGATGAACTCATTGTCCGGTACCGCATTGACGGAATACTCTACCCCATGATGACCCCGCCCAAGATGTTTCAGTCCAGCCTCATTTCCAGGATTAAGGTCATGGCCAAGATGAATATTGCCGAAAAGCGGATTCCCCAAGACGGCCGGGCCCAGGTCCGGATGGGAAACCAGGAAATTGACATGCGTATTTCAACGGTCCCCACCAATTTCGGCGAGCGCCTGGTTATCCGCCTGTTAAACAAGTCCGGATATTTCATGCAGATTTCAGAATTCGGCCTGTCGAGTGAAAATGAACGGCACCTGCATGATATTTTTCGGCAGAACCACGGCATTGTTCTGGTTACCGGTCCCACAGGCAGCGGAAAGACCACCACCCTTTATGCGGGGCTGTCTGAAATCAACACCCCGGATCGGTCTATTATCACGGTTGAGGACCCGGTGGAATACAACTTGAAAGGTGTGGGGCAGATTCAGGTCAACCAGAAAACAGGCCTGACATTTGCCCGGGGACTTAGATCCATTGTTCGCCAGGACCCGGATGTCATTCTCATTGGTGAGATCCGCGACATTGAAACCGCTGAAATTGCGATTCAGTCGGCTTTGACCGGGCACCTTGTGTTTTCCACACTTCACACCAATGATGCCCCCGGCGCGGTGACCCGCCTGGTGGATCTGGGTGTGGAGCCTTACCTGATCACCTCTTCGGTGAATCATGTGATTGCCCAGCGCCTTGTCCGGGTACTCTGTTCCCATTGCCGGGAGGAATTTGTCCTGTCCCATGGGGATCTGAGCAGTTTTGACAGCATCAACGGCCTTGTCCCGGGACAGAAGGTGTTCAGGCCCAAAGGCTGCCCAAAATGTTTTAACACAGGGTATTTGGGACGCCAGGCCATTATGGAGATTATGCCCCTGGATGAGGAATTGAAGTCACTTATCCTGGAAACCTCGGATGCCAACCAGATCAAGGTTGCTGCGGTGAGAAAAGGGATGAAAACCCTGCGAAGCGACGGGTTGACCAAGGTGGCAAAGGGCATCACTTCGCTTCGGGAGGTATTGCGCGTCACCCAGGAATAGGTCTTATCCTATCCTCCTTTCAATAAGGATTAACCCATTGAAAAAACAGCAACGAGACAAATTACTGATCTCTTTTTTCAAGAAAAAAGAGATCTACAAAAAACTTGCTGAGTATATTGTCCGGCTTATCAGCGATGATCCTTCAGCACCAAAGGAAAGTATCCATACGATACTGTATCGTATCAAAGGTGAATCAAGGCTTATTGAAAAAATCGAGCAGAAAAATGCCGGTTCTGAATCTGATAAAGATCTTGTCACACACAAAAATTTTGATGAAAGGATTGCGGATTTAATCGGTATCAGGATTATTTGCCTGCGCCTTTCTGATATTGTAAAAGTCGAAGCATATCTTAAGTTTCTGGTTGAAGAGAAAATATTGCAATTCATACAAGGACCCGATTATAAAAGATCTTTTGTTTTACCCATAGACCCGGGCAAAGCAGCACCACAGGATATCAGTTTTCAATATAGCGGATATTCTTCAATTCATTACCAGATCAGGCTGGGTGATAATTCAGATGCAGGCGACGCGTTTAAAAAAATTCAAATTGAATTTCAATTGCGGACCATTCTTGAGGAGGCGTGGGGGGAAATTGACCACAAATACAGGTATAGATACAGCCGAATCGGGGAATCACTTCCGGAACATATACATTCAGGTTTCTATAATCTAAGTGCTTATCTTCAGGCTGCCGCGATGCAGGCGGAGCAATTGTGTCGGGATGTAGATGCGTACCGGGCGTCAGTGCGGCTAACCTCTAATGGAAAGAATAGGCTTTCGATTTCCTCTGAACATGGGGTGGATGAGAAAACGAATGGATTTGCTGATCAACTAACGGTTCCTCCAGCGCTTAAAACGGTGCTGGAAGAGACCTTTGGGTTTAAAGTGACAGACCGAACGCTTGCGTATATCATGAGGCGGCTCAATAAATTAGGCTACACCCAGCGCTCTAAGCGGTTTTTTCAGACAATGTTCAAAAAAAGCAGGCTGAATGATTTTCAAACGATTTTTCAAGAAGTGCTGAACCGAGATCCCTTTAAGGACACTAAGACGATAAATATTGATATAATAAATGCTGTAAATTTCGCACTTTTTGATGAGATTGAAGGCTCAATGGTCGCAAAGGAAGGCTTGAGATCCACTTTGAAATGGAGAAAAGATCGTTCATGGCGATGACCTCCTTTAGTAAATCCGTTGATATCGAAATTGCACAAGAAGCCGATACAGCCCCGGGCGCTGCCGCAGTACTTGCCTCTTCTTCCGCCTGTCCACTCTGGGCCGGAATTGACGTTTAAAATGATTCTCCACATTGTGCCCTTGCATGCCGGAATCGACCTTACGCCGGCCATGTATCAAGAAAATGATTTGTATGATATGATATTGGGATAACCTTCACAAAGAGGAAGCCTTAATGTCAGGAAAAAAAACAAACTTTAAAAATGTATGGAGCCATTCAAAAAAGCATACAGAAAATTTGAGTAAGCCGGAGCTCGAGACCAGTATCAAAATTGGAAGATATAATCGATTGAATGTTCAAGCCAGATCAGATTTTGGCGTGTATTTAGGCACGGGAGATGACCGGGTTCTTTTGCCCAATAAATATGTCCCGAATCGCCTGTCAATTGGCGATCGCCTTGATGTGTTTGTGTACACAGATTCAGAAGATCGTCTGGTGGCAACCACTTTAACACCCGCAGGTGTGATAGGTGATTTTGTTTTTTTAATCGCAAAAGATGTTGCCCCTTTTGGAACCTTTATGGATTGGGGCCTGGAAAAAGATCTTCTGGTGCCCAAAAATGAACAGCAAAACAGGATGGAGCCCGGGAAAAAATATTTAGTTAAAATCTGCCAGGATAACAGAACGCACAGGGTTTATGGTACGACCCAAATTTCTGCCAATTGTGATAAAAACACCAGGGATCTGAAAGTCGGACAGCAGGTTGACTTACTTGTTCATTCCATTACTACCATTGGGATAATAGCTGTTGTTGATAATCGATACTATGGGAGGATGTACTTAAATGAGACCTATCAAAAATTATTTATTGGGGATACGTGCAAAGGGTATATCATGCGGATCCGTGAGGATGGCAAAATTGATTTGAGCATGAAGAAACCCGGGTATTCATCGGTGCCCAAATCAGCGGATGTCATTTTATACCGGCTAAATAAATCCGGTGGATTTATCCCTTGCCACGATAAAAGTTCTCCTGAAGAAATCCACAAGTGCTTTTCCATGAGCAAGAAAGAATTCAAAAGGGCTGTGGGCACTCTGTATAAAAAAAGATTGATTGAATTGAAAAAAAACGGGATTGGTCTGTTAAAATGAAGGACGTCAACTTGAGTTAAGGCCCGGATCAGAGAATGAGTTTTCAGACCCCCTGGGGTAACTTATGATTGCCACCACGGATCTCGCCCAAGTGCAAAGTCTGCCGGTCAAGTTCGGCAATTTGCATCAGAAAACGAATTTATTTTTGAATTGTAATGTGTTAGACAGTAATCAATACACCATTCCAGCTTTTATTGTGTCGGCGGTTATTTTATTTTTATATTTTTTCTTTGTGACTTGATCCAGGTCAAGGTTTTTGGGCTTTTTTAATCGTACATTGTACCTGCGAATACGACGTCAGTTAGCAGTTAATTTATAAAAAGGAGGCCTTTACATGTTTTGTTTTCAATGTCAGGAAACCGCTAAGAATCAGGGATGCACCATTAATGGCATGTGCGGGAAAAAGGGAAGCACGGCAAACCTTCAGGATCTATTGATTTATAATTTAAAAGGGATCGCTGTCCTTGCGCAAAAAGCAAAAACGGCAGGTCTGGATGTCCCGACGGCCAATGGGAAATTTATCGCAGAAGGGTTGTTTACGACGATTACAAACACCAATTTTAATGATGAAAACCTTACAAACTGGATCATCCGTGCCCAGGCTGTTAAAAAGGAATTGTTCGACAGCGTTAAAGATAAGGTCGGGTCAGATCTTCATGATTGTGCGACCTGGTTTTCGGATGATACGTCAGAATTTGAAGCCAAGGCAGAAGCTGTGGGCGTTCTTGCAACTGAAAATGAAGATGTCAGATCTCTCAGGGAGCTTGTGGTCATCGGCCTGAAAGGGATCTGTGCATACGCTGATCATGCCGCTGTCCTTGGTGTCACGAAAGATGAGATCTGGAATTTTCTGTATGAGGCATTAACCTCTACCACCCAGGAGCTGAGTGTTGATGAAATGGTTGCTATGGTCATGAAAACCGGTGAAACAGCCGTGACCGCAATGGCGGCGTTGGACCAGGCCAATACCCAGGCCTACGGCAACCCGGAGATAACAGAAGTCAATCTCGGTGTGGGTACAAACCCCGGCATTCTGATTTCCGGCCACGACCTGAAAGACATGGAAGAATTGCTGGAGCAGACAAAAGGTACGGGCGTTGATGTGTATACCCATGGGGAAATGCTGCCTGCCAATTATTATCCTGCATTCAAAAAATACGATCATCTGAAAGGCAATTACGGCGGATCCTGGTGGCACCAGAATGAAGATTTCGAAACCTTTAACGGTCCCATCCTGATGACAACAAACTGCATTATTCCCATTAAAAAGAAAAATACATATCAGGACAGGCTCTTCACGACCGGTGTTGTTTCCTATCCGGGCACAACGCATATTCCAGACAGAACAGATGGCGGCGCCAAAGATTTTTCAAAGATTGTTGAACTTGCAAAAACTTGTCAGCCTCCCACAGAGATAGAAACAGGTACAATCGTTGGCGGATTTGCACACAATCAGGTTATGGCCTTGGCTGATAAGGTTGTGGAAGCCGTTAAATCAGGAGCGATCAAGCGCTTCATCGTCATGGCCGGATGCGATGGCCGCCAGAAAGACAGAAATTATTTTACCGAAGTTGCTGAAAAGTTACCGAAAGATACCGTGATACTCACTGCCGGGTGTGCAAAATACAGGTACAATAAACTCGATTTGGGAAATATCGGCGCAATTCCAAGAGTGCTGGACGCAGGACAGTGCAACGACTCTTACTCCCTGGCCGTGATCGCCATGAAACTGCGGGATGCTTTTGGGCTGGATCACATTAACGACCTGCCGCTCTCCTTTGATATCGGTTGGTATGAACAAAAAGCCGTGGCTGTTTTGTTGGCATTGCTGCACCTGGGTGTTAAGGGGATTCGTTTAGGTCCCACGCTGCCGGCTTTTTTTTCAACCAGAACCTTCAACACTGTCGGTGACAAAAAAGCCGGCAGCGTGGGACCTA
>NZ_DDYV01000187.1:0-6614 GCF_002348205.1 Desulfobacter sp. UBA2225
GCATCCACCATGGCCCGGGTAAGATTTAATCCGTCTGTTTCCGGCGCCTTGATCTGCCCCACCTGGCTGACCCAGGCCACAATATCGATACCCAGTGCGGTTTTTAGCATTTTCTCGGCAATGGCCCCGGCGCAGACCCGGCCAATTGTCTCCCGGGCAGAAGCACGGCCGCCGCCGGAAGAGGCCCGGATACCATATTTTGACTGGTATGTGAAATCCGCATGGGAGGGCCTTGGCACATCTGCCATGGATTTATAATCTCCTGGGCGCTGGTCCTTATTGGGCACAAACAGGCTGATGGGCGTGCCAAGGGTAAGGCCGCGCTCTGTGCCGGACTGGATGGCCACCCGGTCCGACTCCTGCCTGTCCGTTGACACGGCACTCTGGCCCGGTCGTCTGCGGTCGAGCTGGCACTGGATATCGGGCTCAGTCAAAGACATGCCGGGCAGGCAACCGTCCACAACCACGCCGACCCCGGGACAGTGGGATTCACCATAGGTTGACACGCGAAACAATTTTCCAAATGAACTTGACATGGATTTTTCCTTATATGTTTATTTTAATAAACCTGGTCCTGGGAATCAATATACTTCTTCACCGTCCGCCGGTCCAGCCCGGCAATGCGGGCAACTGCCTCATAGGTGCCGTGTTTTTCATACAAGCTTGTGCAATAGTGGATGAGCAGGTCCTGGGCACTGAGACGCCCTTCTTGAATCTGCCGGGTTAACGAATCTGCTTTGGACGCAGGTGTCTCATTGGTTTCATAGGCATTGCGAAGCACCAAACGCCTGACACATTGTTCCAATTCCCGCACATTTCCCGGCCATGGATATGAAAGGGTAAGGCTTCCTTCAATATATTTAAGCACACGCGAGACGATTTCCGGGGATGGCTGCCCCACAATACGGGTCACCGTGTGTGCCAGAAGATCCGAAAGCTCCTCGGGATCTTGTGCAATCCTTTTGTACAGGGGCGGCACCGTGATAATGTCGGAACATAGGCGATAGTAAAAATCATCCCTGAATATCTTCTTTTCCCGGATCTCCCGGATGCTGCGGTTTGTGGCGGCAATGATCCTGCCGTGAAAACGGTGTTTTTCATCGCTTCCCACGGGTGAATAGACCCGCTCCTGAAGCACATTGAGCAGTTTTATCTGAACATGGGTGGACAACTCGCCGATTTCATCCAGAAGAATGGATCCATTGGGGCTGCAACGGCTGAAAACCCCTTTGTGGTCCTTGATGGCCCCTGTAAATGCGCCGCGCACATGGCCGAACAGCTCAGATTCAATAATGGTTTCAGGAAACTGACTGATATTGAGCGTGGTGAAGGTATTCACAAAATTATGGGTGAACTTGTTTTCCTTTTCATCAAAGGGGATATAGCCGGAACGCCCCATGGCCAGGGCTGCGGTTCCCTTGCCCGTACCGGTTTCACCAAACAGCAGGGTGGAGAAATTTTCCATGCGATCCCATAGATACTGGTCGTACATAAGGATGTCGTGGGTGAATACATTCTGCCACAGATCCCGCCGCAGCTGCTGCATACATTGGCTGCGCCCCACCAGATGCCGGAAAATAAAATAATAAGCCCGGCGAAACTGGTACGCCAGGGCAATGAAGCGTCTGCTCTCCTCAATACCGAATCCCCAACCGCGCAGAAGGGTCAGGGCCTCCGGAGCAAAATGCACGTCCAGGGACTCTTCAGTATTATCAAGCTGACGTGTGATCAGCGTGTCGATCTGTTTTCTGAACAGATGAAAAAAGTGAAAGAGCAATGCAGACCGTAAAAAATACTGTTCTTCACCCTTGAAGGCATGAAGATTGATCCTGCCGCGCTTTTCCACCTGGGCCAGTCGATGCCCCACGGCCTGACACGCTTTAAGCACCCTGATCTCTTTGGGGCTATCCGGAGAAACTCCTGCAATTTCGGCTTCCCGCAGAACCCGCTCTCTGCCGAAGGGGTTTGCGGCACCGGCGTAATGAACGCATTTGAAAAAATCCAGTTCTTCGGGCTGAAAAGCGGTTACTTCTTTCATATTTCGATTGGATGGTTAAGTTGTTGTTCAATGATTGTATGACATGAATACAATTTTTGCACAATGATTTATGGCTGAAATTTTATTTTTAGATCAATAATATTTATTTTTATCATATATTCAGTGCGTTGTCATGATATTACAAAAGAGTGGCACGATCTTTGTTTGCATCTTGCCGGATAACACCGAAAAACAACAAGGAGAAGCCCTGTGCTTAATAGAATACTGACCACCCGTCTGCCCCTGCTGGCATATCATCCCCCAAAAACATATGACCTCGATTTTTTTAAAAACATCTGGCTGGCCGGTGCCATGCCTGTTCTGGATACTGAATTTATAGGCACGTCAAAGCTTTCTGATCTGATCGGGCAGCTTAAAAATCAAAATTTGCGCCACGGTATCCGTATTTATGCGGAGGATGAAGAGATATGGGATTATTTTGAACAGCACCCGGCAGATCTGCCCGAATGTGTCATTGTTGCCTACCATAACCCGGATTCACTCATCAAAAGACAAGCCGTAAGCGCTGAGATTTTGATGATGGAAATTTATGAATCCGGACTTGAAACCATCCTAAAAGGCATCAATCCCCATGGGATTATTTTAAAAGGCAGGGAAGCCGGCGGCAGGACCTCTTCCGCGTCAAGCTTCATGCTCAGCCAGTATTATGGCCAAAAAAGCGACTTGCCATATTTTGTCCACGGCGGCGTAGGGTTCCACACGGCACCGGGATTTTTTGCCGCAGGGGCTGCAGGCCTGGTTCTGGATGACCAGCTCTATCTGGCCGAAGACGCACCGGTTTCCGAGGCGTTTAAAGCGGTTCTTAAAAAGATGGAAGAGACCGACACCGTCGTTTTAGACGGCAGCGGCAATACACAACACCGGGTATTTGCCAAACCCGGGACAAAAATTGTCCAGGAGCTGATCAAAAAAATCAGCATTAAAAAAGCAGAGGGACAGAACCTGGATTTCATTAAAACTGAAATTGAACAAAACATGGCATCTCTGGGCCAGGACCATGACACCCCCATGCAGTCCCTGTTCTATCTTGGCCAGGACGCCTCGTTTGCACGGCACTTTGCAAAGCGCGGCAGCCGCCTGGAACAGATGATCCGTGCCCTGTTCTCTTCTGTGGGAGATGCCCTGAATGCTGTGGAGCAATTTGATCCCTTAACGGAACATACATCCCTGGCAAAGGCCCATGGCACCCGCTTTCCCATCACCCAGGGGCCCATGGCCAACATTTCCGACAACAAAGAATTTGCCAAAGCGGTTTACGAAAACGGCGGTCTGCCCTTTTTTGCTTTGGGCAGCCTTCCCGTAGAGATTGCAGACCAAATCCTGCCGGAAAAATCAGATGACCTGCCCGCATTTGGTGCCGGCATGATCGGCATCAAAGCCTTTAACCCCACCCTGGATCATCATCTGGAGCTGATCAAAAAAAAGAAAACCCCGTTTGCGCTTTTTGCCGGCGGCATTCCGTCCCAGATCAATGAATTGGAAGCCTGCGGCACCCGGGCATACCTTCACACCCCCATGCCCGGCGTCCTGAAAAATGCGTTTGAAAAAGGGACAAGGCGTTTTATTCTGGAAGGCAATGAAGCCGGCGGTCATATCGGCAGCTTGTCCAGTATGGTGCTGTGGGAACTGAGCATTGAAACCCTGCTGGATCTTCCTTCGGATCAACGACCGGATGTAAGCGTCCTGTTTGCCGGGGGCATTATCAGCGCAGCCGGGTCCCATTTCATATCCGCCATGACTGCGCTTTTGGCAAAGGAAGGGGTAAAGATCGGCATTCAAATAGGCACAGCCTATCTGTTCACGAAGGAGATTGTTGAAACAGGCGCCTTAACATCCGTCTACCAGCAGGTGGTTCAGGAACATAAATGCACCACCATCATCGGTTCCACCGTGGGGCTTAACTGCCGTACCGCCGACACGACCTTTGCCGGCCAGATGATGAAAAACGAGCATTGCCGTCTGGCAGATGGCACCATGAACTTAGGCGAACGCAAAAGCGCCTTTGAAAAGGATAATTTAGGTTCACTTCTCATCAGCGCCAAAGGCAAAACCCCTGATTTCAATCATAAAAACGACGGTCAATGGATTTTGTACACCGAAGAAGAACAACGGTCAAACGGTAATTTCATGACCGGCGAAGGCCTTGGTTTTTTTGAAACCCAAACCACCATTGCCCGGATCCATGAGGAACTGTTCCTGAAAAAGGATGCGCTGATTGCCAGGCTTGATGCCCTTGAAGTCCTTTTCTCCGCAGACGGTCAGATCAATGATGATATTGCTGTGGTGGGCATGGGATGTGTGTTTCCCGACGCCCATGACACAGATGCCTTCTGGCAGAATATCCTTGATAAAAAATACAGTATTTCCAAGGTACCTGACAATAGATGGGAAGAATCCCTCTACTACGACCCCGATCCAAAGGCCGAAAACAAGTCCTATACACAGATTGCCGGCCTGGTGAATGATTTTCAATTTGACAGTGAACGGTTCGGGTATGCACCGTCCAAGGCATCCAAATTGTCCCGCAGCCAGCAGATGCTTTTGCATGCCGCTTACCAGGCAGTGGAAAACGCAAAACTTTTAGCCGATGACAACCGGCTTGCAACAAAAATACAGAACCGTACGGCGGTTGTTGTGGCCACATGTCTTGGCAATGAAATGGCATCTGATCTGCATTTTAAATATTTTTTTCCGGAAGTTAAAAATTACCTGCGCAGCATGCCTGAATTCAATGCCTTGTCCGAAGCGGAGCAAAATAAAATCATTGACCGGCTACGCGTAAAAATGTCCCAGGGTTCGATTTACGAGCCTGTGCACGGTGTCACCTTGAACATGGAAGCGGCCCGCATTGCATATCATCTGGGCATTACCGGCATCAATTACGTCGTGGATGCCGCATGTGCCACAGCCCTTGCGGCCATTGAGTGCGGAATTCATGAGCTTTTGAGCGGGGCCCATGACATGGTTATTGCAGGCGGTGTCAACAGCAACCTGACGCCGGAATCATTTGTGGGATTCTGCAAAATGGGTACCCTGTCCGCCAACGGGTCATTTCCATTTGATGAACGGGCTGACGGATTTATCCTGGGCGAAGGGGCCGGCGTACTGATCCTGAAACGTCTCAAAGATGCCATCCGGGAAAAAGACACCATCCTTGGTGTTATCAAGGGTATTGCCTCATCTTCCGACGGAAAAGGCAAGGGTATTGCAGCTCCGGATAAAGAAGGGCAGAAATTAGCATTTCAACGCTGTCATGAAAAAATAAAGTCAGAATTCTCCCCCGGCATGGTGCAGTTTATTGAAGCCCATGGAACCGGCACAAAAGTCGGGGATGCCGTGGAGATGGAGACCCTGCGCCAGGTCTATGACGCAGGCGCATCCATTGGCGTATCATCCATTAAATCCCAGATCGGTCATTCGCTCGGGGCTGCCGGCATGGCCGGCATGATAAAAACATTGCTGGCTCTAAACCATCAGATTCTGCCCCCTAACGGCGCATTTGAGAACATCTCTCCGAAAATCGACATCACGGATTCATCCCTGTTTGTCCTGGGAGATGCCAAACCCTGGGATGCGCCGGTCAGTGGCCCGCGCATGGCAGCGGTAAGCGCCTACGGATTCGGGGGGATTAACTACCATGCCGTGGTCAGCGAATTCAACGCGTCAGAGACAACACTGTCCCGTGGAATATTTACGGATCTGGACCATGATCCCAATGATGACAGGATCGTTTTCTCCGGCATGGGTGTTGTTCTGCCAAAGGCCAAAAATAAAGATGCATTCTGGGATGTCATGGTTTCCGGGCAAAAGGCTTACCAGCCCATGCCGTCCGATCGCATGGCCAATGCGTGCTATGCCGAAGAGGACGAAAATTCGGGCTTTCACCTGCCCATGATGAAAAACGGCATTGTTGACGATTTTATTCTGGACCCGAAAACCTTTAAGATTCCGCCTTCAGCCATTAAATACATCGACCGGGCCCAGTTGTTCGGCCTGGATGCCGCAGGCCAGGCCCTTGAACAAGCCCGCATGAATGACAAACTGACCGCAGGTAACAGGATCGGCGTCATCCTGGGTACAATTTCCGGGACCCGGAATGTTGAATCTATTATCAGCACCCGGACTCCGCTGCTCCAGCGCATGATTCGGTCCATCCCGGACGTGGATGCAAATACCCTTTCAGCCATTGCAGACCACGTGGGAGATCTTTTAGGCAAAAAGTATCCGCCCATGAACGGGGACAGCATCCCCGGGATGCTGTCAAACATTGTGTCTGCACGCATATCCAAACATTATAACATCCAGGGAACCAATTTTGTGGTGGATGCTTCATGTGCATCCGCCACCATGGCCTTGAACATGGCGGTTAAAAATTTGCGCGCAGGCAATCTCGATGCCGTGCTCACCGGGGGGGTGGACACCAACCTGTATCCCGGGGTGCTGCTGGCATTCAAACGCCTGGGTATTCTGGCGGAAACGGAACCCAGCCTGTTTGACAATGATGCCAACGGATATGTCATGGGCGAGGGGGCGGCCTGCCTGGTCGTAACCACCT
>NZ_DDYV01000203.1:0-2396 GCF_002348205.1 Desulfobacter sp. UBA2225
GGGTCTTTTGGTGTGCCCTTTGTCAAATACTGGATACACAACGGATTTGTGGACATTAACAATGAGAAGATGTCCAAGTCCCTGGGTAACTTCACCATGATCAAGGAGGTGCTGGCCGACTACAGCCCGGAAGTGATCCGCATGTTTCTTTTGTCCAAGCATTACCGTTCTCCCATCGATTACAGCGAAAACAGCATGCGTGAGGTGTCCGTGGCGCTTGATCGTATTTATGGGTTCCTGGAACGTCTGGACAAGGCAGGCATTAGCGCGGATGCTGCCGGAGGGGAACACGGTCCTTTGTGGGCGGATATTGTTGAGGCCTTGAACGATGATTTCAATTCCGCAAAAGCCATGGCCGAAGTATTTGACGCGGTTAAGAAAGGCAATAAACTGCTGGATGATGCCAATGACGCACCCGGGGAAAGTGACAGAAAAGTCCTGGCCGGTATTTATGCAGATATCAGGTCCGCTTCGGAAATCCTGGGCATATTTATGATCTCCGCTGCTGATTATTTTGCAGCCAAGAAAGACAGGGCCATGGCCGATCAGGATGTGGATTCTGCCATGATTGACGCCCTGATCGTCGAGCGGGCTAATGCCCGAAAGTCTAAGAACTTCGCCCGGGCCGACGAGATTCGGGACCAACTCCAGGCAATGAAAATTGTGTTGGAGGATGGGCCCCAGGGTACAACCTGGCGCATTGAATAACAGCCCCGCAGCTATGTTCTGTATGGGTTGAGCCTGGACATCGACACCTAGGCTCAACTCACAACAATTAAAAAGCACAAAAATGCAGATCTAAAATGAGCGCAGCAGGCGCTTCACCTTCTTGTCTCTTGTTTCTAGTATCTAGTTTCTTGTCACTACCTTTGCCCAGGTATCCCTGAGGGTAACGGTGCGATTGAAAACCGGTCTTTCAGGAGAGCTCTCCTTTGAGTCCAGGCAGAAGTAGCCTAAACGTTCAAACTGGTAAGCCGTTTCGGGCTGAGCCTTTTCAAGGCTTCTTTCCAATTTGGCGTGTTCCAGAATCTCAAGGGAATCCGGATTGAGGTTTTCCACAAAATCCTGACCATCTTTTCCCGGGTTCTCATCCTTGAAAAGTCTGTCATAAATTCTGACCTGTGCATCTATGCAGTCCTCGGCATTTACCCAGTGAATGGTCCCCTTGACCTTTCTGCCGTCCGGGGTATTCCCGCCGCGGGTTTCAGGGTCATAGGTGCAGATCAGTTCAACCACTTCCCCGGCTTCATTTTTAATGGCTTCTTTACATGTGATCAGGTAGGCGGCCCGCAGGCGCACTTCCCGACCCGGTCCCAGGCGGAAGAATTTTTTGGGGGGATCTTCCATGAAGTCATCCTGCTCAACATAGAGATGCTTGGAGAAGCTGACATCCCGTTTGCCGGCTTCCGGTTTCTGGGGGTGATTCATGGCCTCCATGGTTTCAGTTTGTCCTTCGGGGTAGTTTTCCAGGGTAACTTTCAGGGGCCGGATAACCCCCATGACCCTGGGGGCATTTTCGTTGAGATCGTCCCGGAGGCAGGATTCAAGCAGGCCCATGTCAATGCGGCTCTCTTTTTTGGATACCCCGATCACATCGCAGAAATTCCGGATGGCCGCCGGGGTATATCCCCGGCGGCGCATACCCTCCAGGGTGGGGAGTCTGGGGTCGTCCCATCCGGCCACCAGGCCTTCGCTGACCAGACGCTGCAGTTTTCTTTTGCTTAACACAGTATAGTTGATATTCATCCGGGCAAATTCAATCTGCTGGGGATGGCAGGGTATGGTTATGTTGTCCAGAATCCAGTCGTACAACGGCCGATGATCCTCAAATTCCAGGCTGCACAGGGAGTGTGTGATCCCTTCCAGGGCATCGGAGATACAGTGGGTGAAGTCGTACATGGGGTAAATGCACCACTTGTCCCCGGTGCGGGGGTGGGGTGCTTTTTTGACCCTGTATATCACCGGGTCCCTCATGTTCATGTTCGGTGAGGTCATGTCGATCTTGGCCCGCAGGGTGTGCTCGCCTTCATCGAACTCCCCTTCCTTCATCCGCCTAAACAGATCCAGGTTTTCTTCAACACTCCTGTCCCTGTATGGGGAATTTTTTCCCGGCTCGGTGAGGGTGCCGCGGTACTCTTTCATTTCATCAGCGGACAGACTGCACACATAGGCTTTGCCCGCTTTAATCAGTTCCACGGCAAAGTCATGAAGGGCATCAAAATAGTCTGATGCATGGAACGGTGTGTTGTAGTCAAACCCCAGCCATTTGACGGTTGACTTGATGGAGTCGATGTAAATCTGTTTTTCTTTGGCCGGGTTGGAGTCATCAAACCGCAGGTTGCACTTCCCGTTAAACTGCTGGGCCATTTTAAAGTTCAGGCAGATGGATTTGGCAT
>NZ_DDYV01000203.1:2534-3153 GCF_002348205.1 Desulfobacter sp. UBA2225
ATTCATATTAAGGATTAAAGGATTTCGTGTATTGGCCGGTTTTCAGAAGAACCAGGGTACAGGCCTCCTGGACCTTGATTCCGGCGGATTTGAGTTTTTCATAGGCTTGGGGGTTTTCCGTGCCGGGGTTGAAAATCACCCGTTGGGGTTTAAGGTCGAGAATTTGCTCAATCACCTTGTCCTGCCGGGCCGGGCCCAGATACATGGTTACCGTGTCAATGGGCTGGGGAATATCGGTAAGCGCATGGTAGACGGTTTTGCCTTCAATGCTCTCGTGTTTGGGCGCTACGGGTATGGGGCTGTGTCCGTACTCTTCCAGCATATTCTGGGCCTTGTTGGAATATCTGTCTTTCAAGGGGCTTGCGCCGACCACCGCAACGGTCTCTTTTTTTTCTTCCATGGGTTTTGTATCTCCTGTGTGTTATATTTATCGATAAGTATCTGTTTATAACAAAGGAAAGTACAGGAAAAAATATGGGACTGTTTAATCTGGTGTCTCCCTATGGCCCGGCCGGGGACCAGCCAAAGGCCATTGATTATCTGGTCCGGGGGGTAAACGCGGGTGAAAAATACCAGGTTCTTTTGGGGGTGACAGGATCGGGCAAGACCTTTACCATGG
>NZ_DDYV01000109.1:0-7111 GCF_002348205.1 Desulfobacter sp. UBA2225
ATTCACCTGCTCATGACCGATGTGGTGATGCCCGAGATGAACGGTCGGGACCTGGCAAAAAACCTGCTGTCGCTTTATCCGAATCTCAAGCTATTGTTCATGTCCGGCTATACAGCGAATGTGATCGCCCACCATGGTGTATTGGATGAAGGCGTGCAGTTCATTCAAAAGCCCTTCTCAAAGACGGACCTGGGCGTCAAAGTCAGAGCCGTCCTGGATCGGAAATAACCGATTCAATCCCGGTGGCCAGAGATTAATTGATCTCAGGCTCTTGATCAGTACCGGGGTGGAGGGGGATCTGCGATTGAAAATTATTTTCAGCGGTCAGGAATCGCTGGCTACGGTACTCAAACGGGCAAGCCTGGCGGATCTGGTTAACAGGATCAACCTTCGCTATCATCTAAAACCCCTGTCCCGGGACCAAACCATGTGAAGACAGGATTAGAAAAATGTGAAAAAATGTCCCGCATTTTTTTTAAAAAAAGCGGGACAATAAGATTAAAAGCGTGTCAGGATGGACGTGCCACAAGGACAGGAATCTTTGATGCATGGATAACACCTTGGGCTGTGCTGCCTAAAAGGATATCATCAATACCTTGATCTCCGTGGGTGCTCATGATGATCAAATCAAAATTTCCCTGGGTCGCCGCTTTGGTAATTTCTTCCACAGGATCACCTGTTTTGACAATTATGCGGTCCTTTGATAAGGGACAGGCTGAGATTTCCCGGATTACCTTTTCCGACGTGGTTCGGATGCGTTCTTCAAGAATTTTTTCAGCATTTTTAACCGCCTCCCGGTTGAACGCCTCCTGTTTTTCAGGGTCCTTTATGGTAACACCGGCACCTGCCGAATATTCTGCTAAAAGATCCGGTACCACGTGGATGGCCCACACCTTTGCGTTGAATTTGTTACCGATGGTACAGGCATAGCGGGCCGCATATTTTGCCGCAGGCGTGATGTCCGTGGCAAAAAGGATTTTTTTAATGTCTGCGACCATGGAAATTTGGGGTTCTTCCGGGGCCTCAGAGACAGGCTTTGCCACTTTTTCAGGCGCTGTTTTTGAAGGCTCTTCGTCGTCCAAAGGCGCCGGTCCAAATATTTTATCCGTCAGTTTAACATACCAGGCCGCAGATTGGACCTGAACGATATATGCTACAGCCACTACCAGGGCCGCCGAGGCGCCTTGTTTGCCGAATGCGTTTATGGCAATGGCCAGGGCAATGGAGAGGTTGCGCATGACTGAGCCGTAAACAAGTGCAATGGCATCACCTCTGGGCAGAAACCGTTTGCCCACAAAGCTGCTGAAGATGAAGTTGAATCCGTAAATGATCACCAAAGGGAGAAGGATGTAGGCAAGCATGCTGGGGTCTGAGGCAATGGTCCGGGCCTTAAGCGCCATGGCAATGAATACGATGCCCACGACGCCCAGGGTGGAGAGCGGCGGAAATTTGGGTGCCACCGATGTCTTGAATCTCTTTTCCCCGTGTTTTTTTACCAGGGACCGGCGGGTCAGGTAACCGGCTGCCATGGGAATGAAGACAATGACCACGATCTGTTTAAAAATAGCTGCCATGTCAATTTCAATGCTTGTGCCCATGAGCATGCGGACATATAAAGGAGTGGCAATGGAGCCCAGGGTCAGACCGATAACCGTCATTTTTACGGCAGCCGCCAGGTTGCCCTTGGCAAATCCGGTCCAGGAGATGGTCATGCCCGAAGTGGGTACCAGCCCTGCCAGAAGCAGACCTAGGGCCATGTAGGGTTGGTCTTTAAAAAAGATCAAACCTACACCATAGGCCAGGAAAGGGACTACGCCAAAGTTGATCGCCTGGGTAAGCACCTGGGCCTTCACATCTCCGCCTTCAAATACTTTCTGGATATTCAGGGTCACCATCATGGGGTAGACCATCAAAAAGGTGAAGGGAATAATCAGGGATTTTAAAAAAGCGGCATCCATAAAAATGCCGAATATGAACCCGGCCAGCATCATTGCCGGAATCGCCAGGCTCAAATTTTTACTGATTTTCTGCAGCAGTTTCCACATAATTAAATTATCCTTTTGTATTAAAGGTTAAATGAATAACGTTTCGAATTATCCGTTGGATTAAACATTGACGACAATTCACTTACGATAGAGACTTGGCATGCCTTTTACAGGTTTGAATTTATGCCTCATATTCATCAAACTTTCCGCATTTCCTATAGCGAAAAAGTTATTTGGTGAAATTGATTTGTACAGTTTATTTACAACTTTTTCGCTTGTTTGATTATCAAAATAGATCATTACATTTCGACACAACACAAGATCAAAATCCGTTTGTTTCATTATGTCCGAAATTAAATTGAATTTTTTAAAGGTTATCTGTTGCTGTATTTTTTTTTTGATTTTTATATGATCTTTGTATTTGCCGACGCCTTTCTGGAAGAATTTATGTAAGATCGGTTTTGGCACGTTCTTGATTTTATCATTTTTATAGATTCCCCTGGCCGCAACTTCCAAAACAGAATGGGAGATATCTGTAGCAAGAATGGTGTATGACAGCCCCAAGTTTTCTAATTGAACTGCGATGGTATACGGTTCGTCCCCTGTAGAACAGGCTGCGCACCATATCTTAAACTGTTTTTTAGCTTTTTGGGGATTTCGATTGAAATGATCGACAATATACTCAATACTTTCATTTTCCCTAAAGAAAAACGAATGATTGGTTGTCACCGTATCAATGAATTCAATAACTTCACGTTCGTTTGATTTTAAATGAGATAAGTATTCATGAATATTCATTTTGGTCAGTCGCATTCTTTTTGCAACCTTGGATTTTAATAACTCCAGCTTTCCCTCGTGCAAATTGATACCACAGATCTGGTAGACAAGGGTTTTGAGTTCAATAAATTCATTTGATGTAAAGGTGACCGAATCCATTTTTATTAGATTTCCTTCCAAGGTTTAATTAAGCAAACAATTTTTGCAAAACAGAGCATGTTCGATCAGCAATCTTTAAAATATCTTCAACATAATCAACCGCGCCAATCTGCTTGGCCTCTTTGGGCATCCCATACACAACACTGGACGCCTCGTCCTGGGCAATCGTTACGGCCCCTGCTTTTTTCATCTCAAGCAAACCTTCGGCCCCATCTTTTCCCATACCGGTCAAAAGGATACCCAGTGCATTTGCGCCGGCATACCTTGCAACGGATCGAAACAGGATATCAACCGCCGGCCTCTGATAATGAACAAGTGGGCCGGTTTTAACCTCCACGTAATATCGGGCCCCGCTTCTTTTTAAAAGCATGTGATAATTACCCGGGGCGATAAGGACCTCTCCGTTTGTTACCGTATCTCCGTTCCGGGCTTCTTTGACGTTCACCTGACACAGTTCATTTAAACGTTCTGCAAACGAGGTGGTAAATTGGGCAGGCATATGTTGCACCACGACCATACCGGGAGAATTTTGCGGCATTGAGGTCAATACTTTTTTAATCGCTTCGGTTCCACCAGTGGATGCCCCAATAGCAATGATCTTATTTGTAGTTTCTGCCAATGCCAGGGGTGTTTGGCCCATAGACGCCCTTGATTGGTTATCCCCGCCTCGTTTTTTTAATTCCGCACCATGGACTGCCCGGATCTTTTCTGCAAGCTGCACACTCATATCACCGACAGAATAAGCCGAATTGGGTTTGGAAATTACCTCCAATGCACCAATTGACAAGGCTTCCATGGCAAGCTTACTGCCTTTTTTTGTCAAAGAACTGACAATTATCACCGGAAGTGGATAATACTTCATCAACTTTTTTAAGAAGGTGATACCGTCCATGCGGGGCATCTCGATGTCAAGCGTGAGAACATCAGGGTTTAACTTTACAATTTTATCCCGGGCTACGTAGGGATCTGGTGCCGTATCAATAACAGTTATTCCTTTTTGTCTATTTAACTGCTCTTTGAATACTTTTCTCACAACTGCAGAATCATCGACCACCAGAACCTTGATATCGTTAGCCATTAAAAATCCTCATCCATAATTAATATATATTGACCATCAGATCTCCAATGGCCTTTGAGCAACAATGGAAAAAATTCCGTCTACATCTAAAATCAGTCCCACTTTTCCGTCAGCCAGAATCGCACCGCCGGCTATACCTTGAATATCGTTCATACTGTGGCCGAGACTTTTGATGACGTACTCGTCTTTACCCAGAAGCTCATCTATCAAGATTGCTCTTTTTTCCTCTTTTGATTCAACCACCACAACCAAACACGCGTCTATGGATTTTTTGTTGTTACTGGTCCCGTAAATTTCATTCAATCGTATTAGAGGGATCAGATTGCCACGGTCTTTGACCATTTCACCTTTGCCTTTTACAGTAAAATACTCTCCCTGCCGTGGTTTGAAAGCTTTCTGAATAGCAATGGTGGGGATGACATATCTTTGATCATCCACTCCGATCAGCATACCGTCAATGATCGCAAGAGTCAGCGGCAGGCTGATAATGAATTTAGTACCCTTTCCTTTTTTCGACGCAATGTTAAGATGACCGCGAAATTTTTCAATACCATCTTTAACCACATCCATGCCCACCCCGCGACCGGATATGTCTGTTATCTCTTTTGCCGTGGAGAATCCCGGCTGCATGATCAGATCAAAAACATGGGTATCGGTCATTTGCTCATCGCCTTTAATCAGTCCGGTTGATTTGGCTTTTTCCAATATCTTATCTTTGTCCAGGCCTTTGCCGTCATCTTCAATCTCAATGATAATATTCCCGCCTTTATGATAGGCGCAAAGATGTATATTGCCCTGGGCAGGCTTGCCTGTTTTTGATCGTTCAGATGTTGCTTCAATTCCATGGTCGCAGGCATTCCTGATCATATGCACCATAGGCTCATAAAGGGCATCTACGACATTCCTGTCAATCTCAGTATCTTCCCCGGTCATGGATAAATGGATCTCTTTACCGGATTTTCGGGAAAGATCGCGGACCAGACGGATCATCTTCATAAATGTTGCCTGAATCGGGATCATACGCATGGACATGGCGATATTCTGCATATGGTTTACGATCTGTCCCAATTGGGAAACAGTCTTACTAACAATGACATCCTCTTTAGTCTGCTGTCGGAGCATGGATTGCGCAATAACAAGTTCTCCGGCATAATCCACGAGATCATCCAGTTTCTGGGTGCTGACCCTTACTTGCACATCCATTTTCTTTTTAACGCAAGACTGCTCCATCAAGGCTGAGGCAACCTGTTTAGGTTTCACCTTTTTTTCTTCAACCAGAATCTCCCCGAGTTTTTTTACCGAATTTTTATTTTGAAATTCAAGTGCCTGATCAAGGTCGGATTGACTTAGCTCTTTTTTACGGACAAGGATTTCCCCCAAAGGCTCTTTTTCTCCTTTGGTAAGCGATATCTGAAGTTGCTTGAGCCGGCTCCTTAAAGAGTCAACATCAATATCATCATCCGACTCTCTGTAGCCTGTCTGAATACCCTGCTTTACCTTGTCCAGAAGCGCCTTAAGGGTGTCTACAGACGCCAGAATGATATCTGTGACCGTATGGCTGATGATAAAATCACCACTTCGGGCACTGTCCAGCAAATTTTCGGTTGCGTGGGCAAGCTTGTTAATTTTAGTCAGGGATAAAAATCCGGCAACCCCTTTTATTGTATGGAACGGCCGGAATATGTCATTGATGATATCCGTATTCACTGGATCATGTTCCAGTTCAATCAAGGAGACCTCAATGGTATCCAGATTTTCTTGCGCCTCTGAAATAAAATCAGTAAGGATTTCCATGTCATCATCGGAAATTTTTTCAGGTGCGTTTTGAATGTTATCATTGGCGTCTTTTTTTTCGACCTGCACTGTTTGTTCTTTAACATCTCCTGACAAATTTTCTTCCAGCATCTCAAGTACATCTGCATAATCAAATGTAAATGGTTCACCTTTTTTTAAATAACACAATATTGATTTCAACAGGGCAACGCCCTCTTCAACCGGTTTTGTATCATCAAGGTTTTTAAGGATCATCTTCTCTACATAGTTTTTGCAGCGTTTTGAAATGTCATAAAAAGTTGTAGGATCAATGCCTTTAGCAATATTGATCAGATCATCAAGGTTGTTGAGCATTAGTCCCAGGTCAGGGATTTCACCTGGGCAAAAACCGGCAATCAGTATAGATAGTTCGTTCAGCTTTACCGATAGCTCGCTGTATTCGTCAGTTGATATTATGGTTTCATAAGGCATGTTTTTGTCCGGATTTTAAATTTTATTTTTAGGATAATCCCTAAGCAACGCTTTGGCTTTCATCTAATACCCTTCGGATTTCCAGCGCCATATCAGATATCACAACAGGTTTCATAAGGAGTCCTTTTATCCCCATGGTCTCTATTGTAGCTTTGCTGATCCTTTCACTGAAGCCGGTAAGTATGATGATAGGGATATCCGGCTTAACGGCCAACAACTCTTTTGCCAATTGATCTCCGGTCATGTTGGGCATGGTCATGTCTGTGATAACCAGATCAAATGTGTCGGCTTTTGCCTTGAACACTTCCAGAGCTTCAATACTTGCCGTACGGGATGTTACGTGATAGCCAAGCCGTTCAAGTATGGTTTTCTCCATCTGAACAATCGGTTGTTCGTCATCAACCAAAAGAATATGTTCATTTCCCATCGGGTTGATTTTCATCTTTTTTTTGGTTGGGATTTCAATCGATGTTTCCATCAAAGGAAGATAAACATTAAAAGTCGTTCCTTGTCCAACTTCACTGTACACTTTTATTTCACCGCCATACGCATGGACAATTCCGTGAACAACAGAGAGGCCTAATCCGGTACCTTTACCTTTCTCCTTGGTGGTAAAGTACGGATCAAATATTCTGTTTTTGATGTCAGGGTCAATCCCTTTACCTGTATCGGAAACGGTGAGCATCACGTATCGGCCGGGTTTAAGTGAAAAGGCCGGGATATCTTCCTGACCGAATTCTTTTTCACAAAGCCTTAATGATATTTCTCCATGGTCCGGCGCGATGGCATGATACGCATTGGTCATCAGGTTCATGGCGACCTGGTGCAGTTTTGTCGGGTCTGCCATTATATAACCGCATTGGAAATT
>NZ_DDYV01000235.1:0-2559 GCF_002348205.1 Desulfobacter sp. UBA2225
GACCAGAGGGAGGAGTAGAGTTCAGATTTTTTCAGGGGCATTGAGATTTCTTCCTATACCTTGATGGGTAATGAATGATGATCTTCAAACGTATATAAATGGGTATGCGTGACTTTTTATGAGGCTTGTTGTTTATAAACAAAAATGGCACAAATCAGTTTGGTTTAGACTAATCTGTGCCTTATTAACAATGGAGTCCCCTTCCACAAAGAACGCGTCTGAATATAGAGTCCTTCCTTGATTTTTATCATGCTTATCCAGGGGCCTTCGATATAAGGAATAGCTTATTGTGATATTTCTGCGCCGATGTGACCGATAGACGATAATGTTTTCAATGAAGTGTTGGTCGCTATCTAAATTTATATCTAAAGTCACATCATTAGGAAAGCCCACGCCGGTTTCATTCTTTAGCATCTCAAGATCACAGAAACAGCGGAACTTTGGAATGCCGCCCCAGCAATAGCACCCATCAATGCCGATGTCATCAGGATCCTGGCCTGAGATTAAAATGTCCCAGTATTTTTCTTTTCTGTTATAGATTTTTTCTATCATATTATCACCTTTGAGTCATCAAGAAGGGATCGTTTGGTAGGTTAGCAGTTCATTTTTGGGTGAATTGGCAGAGAAATGTAGGGCGAGCAGCCTGCTCGCCTTACAACAGTTTTGTATTATCCGGGTTAGGATTTGTGATTCGCGAATTGCAAATTGAGGTATATTTTATCAAGTTGAACCATTGAAGACCATCTCTTTTCAATCCATACATAGGTGTTACATTGATGGGGAATCATGGCAAGATACGGCCCTGGTGAAAAATTAAAAAACCAGTTGATTTTTCAAAAAGATTAATGTAATTTGCAATACGCGAATCGCGAATTGCAAATATAGGAGTCTTATGAAACAGCACAATGGCATGCGACCACATGATATCGTCATTCTTTTGAAAATTGCCACGTTGAAAGACAATCCATGGCGGGCAAAAGATTTGGCTCAANNGTACAGCTGCTTACTGCCGACAAAAAGCAGTTGATGAGAAACAATCTGCTCGATTTTATTGAATTTGGATTGAGATATGTCTTTCCGGCAGAACCAGGCGCCATTCAACGAGGTATGGCTACTGCCATTAGTGGGCCACCGCTAAATCGACACATTTCTGCTGAATCAGCTTTTGTCTGGCCCTGGGCAAATGGCCAAGTAAGAGGACAGGCCATAGCCCCCTTGCACCCTGGCGTGCCTGAAGCCTGTTCGCATGACGATGCATTATATGAAATGCTGACGCTGATCGATGCCGTTCGTCTCAACAAAAGCCGGGAGAAACAGGCCGCTATTGAAGAATTGCGTAAACGGATATTGTAAAATTTAAATAGGCTGTTCATATAACGACTGGTGTGAACGCTATGCTCGCTGATAAATCGGCAATCCTTGAAGCAATTACCCTGGTGGCGCAAGCTTAGGGAGACTTGAACGATCACATCGTTTACGTCGGCGGTGCAGTCGCGGGCTTTTATGCAGATGACTCCGGTGCCCCAGAAATACGTCCAACCAAGGATATTGATATCGTTGTTGAAATAGCTTCGGCGCTTGAACTTGAGGGTCTACGACAAAAACTGGCTGAGCGTGGATTCCATAATGCCAAGGATGAAAATGTGATATGCCGGTTTACTTACGGGGATATCCTGCTTGATGTAATGGCTACACAAAATATTGGTTGGGCGCCTGCGAATCCCTGGTTTCAATCAGGTTTTAATCGTGCGGAAATCCGGTATCTTAATAATATAACCATCAGAATCATGCCATTCCCTTATTATTTGGCAGCAAAATTTGTTGCCTTAAAAAATCGAGGCAAAGATCCCAGGACCAGTCACGATTTTGAAGAAACGTTTTTCTCCTGGATAACCGGACGACTCTGATCAGAGATATTACGGAATCTGAGCCGGAGGTTAAGACATTTTTGATTAAAGAATTCAAAGCTATATTACGGGATGCGTTTTTGCAGGAAGCCCTGTTGGCGCATCTTGAACCGGCCACTCAGACCAGGAGATTTGAGATGCTCAAACAAAAAATGCTCACAGTAGTCGCTAAATAAATTTTTTGCAGGGGACTCCCTGGCGCTGATGTCAGAATCAAATTAAAACGATACTACCCAACTATATCAATATGACGTAATACTAGGGTGAATTTAGGGGGATAAATGGGAGTTGAAAGGGGTCTAAAAATGGGCAAAAATGAGAATTTATGCAAATAACTAAGCCTTCAATTTCTGAGGGCCTATTCATGTTTTTACTACTTTTATTTCGGCGGAGCCAATCGCGGCATAGCTGAGATCCTGTTGCAGGACAGATCTCGTATCTGCGACCTTCCCGCTTCACGGAATGTGCCAACACAAGCTAAGGTCACTTTTAAGCAAAAAAGGCCGCTTTAACGCGACCTTTAATTGCGGGGCCGACGGGGCTCGAACCCGCGACCTCTGGCTTGACAGGACAAGAAAAACAGGCTAAAAACAGACCTAACTTGTTGTTTATTAGATCGGGCTTTCAAATCCTGGGCTAAAACTGGGCTAAA
>NZ_DDYV01000208.1:0-6433 GCF_002348205.1 Desulfobacter sp. UBA2225
CAGATAGTTCCTTTGCTGTACGTACAGCACCGTAATCGTCATCCCCGGGCAGTCCAACCATCACCTGCACCCCCGTTTTAAGGCCATTTTCCTTAAGCAGGGCCAGGGCTTTGCGGGTATCCTCACTTGTGTGCCCCCTTTCGGCCAGGGCAAGTACTTGATCATCCATGGACTGGACACCCAGTTCTACGGTTTCAAGGCCAAGTGGCCGGGCAAGGTCTATAACCTGGCGAGAGATAGTATCCGGACGTGTGGAGCAGCGAATACCATGGATTTGGCCCTGCCGAATCCATGGCTGTACCGCCTTAAGCAGTGTAAGGATTCTGGATTTTTCCAGTCCAAGAAAATTGCCGCCGAAAAAAGCCAATTCCACCCGGGAACGATTTTTTTTAAACTGAAGATAGGTATGGATAGCATCTGACAGACGTTCGGTCTCATTGTCAAACCTTTGCGTTTCGGACGTCTGTTTTGCGATCAGGCGTTGGTTACAAAATACGCATAAATGGGGGCATCCTTGGTGGGGAATAAAAAAAGGGATTACCAGGGGCGGGGACATAAAGGCTTAATCAAAATTCCGGTTCAAAATAGCCAACGCTTTTTTGGCGGCATCCTGTTCAGCAGCTTTCTTGGTTTTACCGGTACCCATGGTGGAAATCGAATCCAGATTCAGGCAGATCTCAAACGTTTTGTCATGGTCAGGACCCCTCTCTTTTGCAAGGGCATAATCCGGGGTTTTGCCAAAATGCTCCTGGGTAAATTCCTGGAGACCGCTTTTATAATCAATGAAATCCGATGAGGCCAGAACCTGTTGCACGGGTTCTTGAAAAAGACGGTTCACCATGGTTTGTGCTCTTTCAAATCCGGCATCCAAGTACACAGCTGCAACCACAGCCTCAAAGGCATCTGACAGAATCGAATTTTTGTCACTGCCCCCTGAAAGAGATTCTCCCTTACCCAGCTTAATAAAGCGGCCCAAATCAATCCTGCGGGCAATGTTCGCCAGTCCTGTTTCACTCACAAGATTTGAGCGCAGCCGGGAAAGGTCACCCTCCTTTTTTAAAGGATCGCTTTCCATCAGCAGATGCCCCACACATAGCCCTAGCACGGCATCGCCGAGGAACTCAAGGCGCTCATTATCCGTATCGCAGGTATTCTGATTTTCATTAAGGTAGGAGCGATGGCACAGGGCGTTGGATAAAAAGGCGCGGGACTTAAATCGGTAATCAAGGTTTTGTTCCAGCAGATCCAGACGGGGAGCGGCCTGGATTTCCAGTACTCGTTCGTTCAATGTTTTGAACACGGACATGGCTACATTCAAATTGCCTCTGCCCCGGCCAAGATCCACGCCTTTATTGAAGCTGCCATGGAAATCAGACCCCCCCGTAGCCACCAGTCCTTTACTGTGTACAATTTCAGACAGATGTTGTCGCAGGGCTGAGTCATGTCCTGAATAATAGACTTCAATGCCTGCAAGCCCGTCCTCGACCAGCAGATTCACAAAGGTATCCAGATCATGAGGACGTTGAAAATCAATTATACCCGGATGTGCCAAAACCGGCAGACCACCGGCATCAAGAATCAGCCGGATGGCTTCTTTGCAGGAAATTTTAAATTTATCAACATAGGCGGGTTTATTTTTACCCAGGTAAAGATCAAAGGCCTGGCGAAAATCAGACACGTATCCTTTTTCCACAAGCAGTTCGGCAATGTGGGGGCGGCCTGTCTGGCTGGCATCAAAGCGACGTTCCACCTCGTCCAGGGTAATGTCAAATCCCAATGCATTAAGTTTTTCAATGATTTTGGGATTCCGGTTGGCCCTGGCCTCTGCCGCACGAGTCAGGGCATCGTTCAATCCACAGTCATAAACAGAAAACCCATATCCAAGCATATGAATGCTGCCAAGGGATTTGAACTCAGGCGGAGGAGAACACGAAATTTCAACACCGGTGATAAATTCAACCGGATATGAATGAACAATATCTTTTATTTCCAGAATTCCGGCAACGGTATCGTGGTCAGTCAGCGCAACTGCCTCAATGCCGGTGTCTCTGGCCAAATCAAGGATCTGTCTGGGCGTCAGAGACCCGTCCGAGGCAGTGGAATGTGTGTGAAGATCGATCAAATCCTGCTGTAAAGCCTAAGAGGGGAAATCAAATTCCCAGAGCCTTCTCCATGTTCTCTTCACGGGTTTTGCAGGTGATGCACTGGGTCGTCACCGGCCGGGCTTTGAGCCGTTCTATGGAAATATCCTCCTCGCAGCTTTCGCACTGGCCGAATGTACCGTTTTCAATTCGTTCCAAGGCCTTTTTTATTTTTTTAATCAGTTTGTGTTCCCGGTCCCGGATGCGCAGTTCAAAAGTTCTGTCCGCCTCATGAGATGCCCGGTCCGTAGGATCAGCAAAGTTCTCCTTGGGCTGGGTCATGTCTGTAACGGTTGTGTCGGCATGGGAAAGCAATTCATTGAGCCGTTCAGTTAACAACGCTTTAAAATAATCCAGATCTTCTTGTTTCATCGTGTTGTCCTTTTCTTAAAATAGATTTTGCACGACACCTACAAAGTTTATTATTATATGTAGATATGCTATTACTGTAAAGCGTTTTTGTCAATATCTGGATTTCCTATTTAAATCAGCAGATCCGGGGCAGCTGTTCGCCGGTTAGCATATCCACAATCCGGGTGCCGCCGATAAGCGTTTCCAACACCACCCGGCCGGGGTCCTGATCTGTAACCTCTCCGACAATCACAGCCTCTTTGCCGAATTCATCCCGGCGAATAATATCCAACACCTTCTTGGCATCCGCTCCAGGTACAATGGCGATGAGTTTGCCCTCATTGGCCAGGTAGAGGGGGTCAAACCCTAAAAGTTCGCAAATGCCCCGGACCGGACCGCGCACCGGCAGACGGTCCTCAAAAAGCTGGATGCCCACCTTTGACTGGACGGCAATTTCGTTCAATGTTGTACCAACGCCTCCACGGGTGGGATCCCGCAGCACGTGAACCGAACAGCCTGATTCCAGCACCGCTTTGACCATGTGGTTTAAGGGGGCAGAATCGCTTTTTATATCTGAATCAAATTTTAGCCCTTCGCGTTCGCTCAAGATGGTGACGCCATGATCGGCAATTGTACCTGAAACAATCACTTTATCTCCGGGTCTCGCCTTGTCACCCGATACATTGACCCCGGCCGGAATAAGTCCGATCCCGGAGGTGTTAATGAATATTTTATCAACCTTTCCCCGGGGCACCACTTTGGTGTCGCCTGTGACTATCCGGACCCCTGCCTTTTTGGCAGCTCCGGCCATGGATTGAAGGATGCGTTTAAGGTCGGAAATTTTCATGCCTTCTTCAATGATAAGCCCGACTGATATATATAAAGGGGTTGCCCCGCACATGGCCACATCATTGACGGTACCGTTCACGGCAAGTTCACCAATATCCCCGCCGGGAAAAAAGATGGGGTCCACAGTATAGGAATCCGTTGAAAAAGCAAGCTTCCCCGCGGGTACTTCAAAAATTGCGCCATCGTCCTGTTTCGCCAATAGTCGGTTATCGAACAAAGGCAAAATCAATTCCGAAAACATGGCATGGGAAACCTTGCCCCCGGCACCGTGGTCCAGAAGGATTGTATCATTATCGTTCATGGTATGTTCCTTGTATCTTATCTGCTGTATTTATAAAAAGCCGCACAGGCCCCTTCACTGGAGACCATGCAGGGGCCCACAGGGTGGATGGGGGTACAGGCTTTTTTATACAGTCGGCACTGGTCCGGTCGTTTCAGTCCCATTAAAATTTGGCCGCAGTCGCACCCGGCCGGCTCCGGGGTATCCGGAATCGAGATATCAAATTTTCTGGCAGCGTCAAATTCATGAAACGAGGCTCTCAGGACCATGCCTGAATTCGGAATATTGCCAATCGCCCGCCAGAGGGCGTCAGCCTTTTCAAACACCTGATCCATGATTGCCCGGGCTTTGGGGTTCCCGGCATCAGCCACGGCCCGGGGATAGGCATTTACGAGTCTGGGTGTTTGGGAGGCATTTTGTTCCACCAGCAGGAGTACGGCCTTAAGGATATCCACAGGTTCAAATCCTGTCACCACCGCAGGTATCCGGTATTTTTCAAAGGTCGGGGCAAATGCGTCTGGCCCTGTGATCACCGATACGTGCCCGGGCAGAATAAATCCGTTTATCTCCACGCCGTCGGTCTCCATGAGCGCGGCTAATGCCGGCGGAGTAAGCTTGTTTGCGCAATAAACGCTGAAATTATTTATCCCCTGGGCTTTGGCTGTGAGTACCGCCCCTGCAATGGTCGGAATGGTGGTCTCAAAACCCACTGCGCAAAAGACTATCTCTTTGTCCGGATTTTCCTTTGCCACGGACAGGGCGTCAAAAATGGAATAGACCATCCGGACATCGGCACCCTTGGCTTTTTCCGCAGCAAGGCTGGACCCGGATCCCGGCACCTTCATCAGATCACCGAAGGTGGTCAGGATCACATCAGGTCTGCGTGCCAGCATTACATAGGCGTCAATGTCCTTTTGGGCGGTTACGCACACGGGACAGCCGGGGCCTGACAAAAGGGTAATCGTGTCGGGCAGTACAGACCGGATGCCGTAGCGAAAAATGGCCATGGTATGGGTGCCGCACACTTCCATTATCCGCAACGGGCGGCTGCTTTTTGCACGGATACGGGCCACCAGGGCCTTTGAAATTTCAGGATCTTTGAATTCCTGATTATATGTCAAACTCATGAAAAACCTTTAAATTCCATTCATTTTGCCTTGAAGGGCCCCGGCTGCCATGGCCTGACCCAGGGCAATGCCGCCATCCCCGCAGGGAACAATACTGTGGGTATATACCTTAAAGCCCTTGGTTTTAAGCATACGGGTTATCTGGGAAAAAATCGTATCATTGTTAAACACCCCGCCGGACAGAACCACCCGGTCAAGGCCGGTTTTCTGACCAACCATCTCCGCCGCATCCACCATCATGCCGGCCAATGTCAGATGAAACCGGGCCGCAATCCGGCCCCGGGGCACACCACGTTTGATATCGGTTACCATCTGTCGTACCCATAGCCCGGAATTCATAATAAGGCAGCCGTCAGCCCCGGTTTTCATGTCAAAGGGATAAGCCGCCGTTCCGGAGTCTTCAAAATCTGCAGCCGCCTCCAGGGCAATGGCTGCCTGGCTGTCATAGGAGATTTCGTGGCAGAGCATCAAAAGGGCGGATACGGCATCGAACAAACGTCCTGTGCTGGATGTCATCGGACTGTTCACCTGTTGTTCCATCATCTGAGTTAAAAATGCAAGCTTGGATTTATTAAGAGACCGGACAAAGGGGATATCCAGATCCATTATTCCTGACCCATATACCTTATATAATAGGGAGACCGCCATGCGCCAGGGTTCCATCACCGCCGCATCCCCTCCGGGCATGGGCAGGTAATTGAGCCGGGCCCGCCGCTCAAACCCTTCATAGGTGCAGGCCAGGACTTCACCACCCCAGATGTGACCGTCCGTCCCCAGGCCGGTGCCGTCCAGCGTCAGGGCAAGCACCTTGCCGTCCAGATGATTTTCCGCCATGCAGGAAAGGGCATGGGCGTGGTGGTGCTGAACCCCTATCAGGGGCAGGCCCTGACGCCTAAGCATTTTGGCGAACCGGGTGGAAAAATATCCCGGATGCAGGTCATGGGCCACACACACCGGCTGGATATCCAGGATTTTTTGCATATGTTCAATGGTGGCGCTATAAAAATTATGGACCTGCACCGATTCCAGATCCCCGATGTGCGGGCTTAAAAAGGCGTAGTGCTCCCTGGTCAGACAGATGGTGGATTTCATACCCGCCCCGCAACCAAGGATATTGGCAAACCCGTCTTTTACAGGCGGTGTGATATCCACAGGCAGGGGGGCATATCCCCTGGATCTGCGCAGAAACCGCACCTTACCCTGCTGAATTTTGGCAATGGAGTCATCGGCCCTAAAGTATATATCCCGGTTGTGGAGCAGAAAATAGTCGGCAATATGGGAAAAGGCATCCAGGGCATGTGCATTGTCAATGGACAAGGGCTCGCCGGACCGGTTCCCCGAGGTCATGACCAGAATATCGGGTCCCTTCTCCACAAGCAGATAGTGCAGCGGTGTATAGGGCAGCGTGATACCAAGACAACGATTGTCCGGGGCCAGATTCGGAGCCGGAACTGTGCTCACGGATTTGGACAAGGCCTTTTTTTTCAACAATACAACGGGCCGGTGATAGGATAAAAGCAGCGCTTTTTCATCCCCATCCATGCAAACATGGTGAAACAGGGAAGAATCCCAGGCCGCCATCAAGGCAAAAGGTTTATGGGGGCGTTTTTTTCTTTGGCGCAGCATTTCAACAGCCGTCTCATTGGCGGCATCCACAGCCAGGTGAAACCCGCCCAGCCCCTTGA
>NZ_DDYV01000293.1:0-17085 GCF_002348205.1 Desulfobacter sp. UBA2225
TGCCGGTGCCGTTCTTGCCGACGAAGACATCGATAAAGCTACCGCCGTCAAAGCTCAGGGAAAAATCCCGGAGGTTTTTGTAATGGCCGATGTAGAGCGAAGTCAGGCGCATGGTATTTTTTTCCCTTATACCTGTGCCATCACGACGTTAAGGAGTCCAGTTTGCTTGCCGGTAGCAGCATCGATCTGCTGCTCCAGCGTATCACACAGGGCCATTAACTGGTCGATGCGGGCGACGATGCNNACGATGCGGTGTTGTTCGGGGAGGGGGGGGAGTGGTAAAGTCCAATCTCTAAGTGCGCTTATCCCAATGTTAGCCTGATTTGCACTTCCAGTAGCTGTTCGATAAATGATGTCTTTAATGCTCTCAACTTTGATCGCCTTGTTTAGATATTTTGTGTCTATGAATGCCCTAATAGCACCAACACGCTGATTTAAATACAGGTATTTCCCATTGATCGGATTCTCATCAATTTGGACTGAATACAGGTAATCTCTCTTTTCACGAGTACCTGTCATACTAATCAAGATATCCCCTGCAATTAGACAATAGTTACTCGTAGACTCAGCCTGATCATCATCTATGAATACAGGGTTTTCAGATAGTCTCAACTGATCTGGGCGAATGTTGCCTAAACGCAGTACTTGTTTATCCCCTTCATTCTTAAAGAGAGCACTTTTGTAAGCGAAACCACCAATTATTTCGGATAGTTCACCCAACCTCACCCATTCCCACCCCTGTGGCAGTTCATAGGGCACTTCCTCCGGCTTGATAGATGGCAGGGCCTTGGACTTCTTGATCTTGCCTTCCTTCAGCAGCCGTTGTTTTTCGGCTTTAATCTCTTTCAGCAGTTCGCTGGCGGGCGGGTCGTTGGGGTTTTGGGGAACGAGGCGGCCCATGACGGCAAGCTGGAGGATGGCCTTGCGCAGTTCGGTGACGTTCTCCTTGACGATGTAGAGTTCACCGAAGTGCTGCCCGATAAAGTCCCAGGCCGAGCCGTCCGGCGTGTCGAGCAGTTGCTTGATGGCGGCAGCGTGGACAGCCAGTCGTTTTCCCTCCTGCTGTTTGCGCAGCGTTTCCAGTGCGTCACAACGGGCCATCAACTGGTCGATGCGGGCAACTATGCGGTGTTGTTCGGGGAGTGGGGGGAGAGGTACGGGGATATCTGACCATTTTTGTTTGTTTATAATGGGGGTGGCTGAACCACCAGCTTGGCTAATCACAGCATTCTGAAAATAACCTGTCGCCATAACGCAATAAATGTATTTGACGAGGATCGGTCTATGAGGAGTCAAAGTGTTAATTTGCTGATTGCAGGTAGTGTCTCTCTCGTTAATAGCATGCTTTCCAATACTACCACCAATGCAGACCATCAAAACAGAATTGGCCTCGATCAATCGTCCTTTTGATAGCCCTTGTTCTGACAGACCTTTTCCAGAGTAGTCAATACAGCCATTTTTAATATTGCCTGGCCCGACAAAGGGAATATAGTCACCGTAGTTTTCAATATTTTTGCTTGGCGGTGTAGTTCCTGTTTGAGTAGTTCCCAAGTCAGCCAGCCTTACCCATTTCCATTCCCCCGGCAATTCATAAGGCAATTCCTCCTGCTTGGTGGGCGGCAGAGCCTTGGACTTTTTGATTTTGCCCTCCTTCACCAGCCGTTGTTTGTCAGCCTCGATCTCCTTCAGCAGTTCCGAAGCCGGCGGATCATTGGGGTCCTGCTCCACCAGCTTGCCCTGCATGGCCAGCGTCAAAATCAGCCCGCGCAGTTTGGCTATGCCGTCAGGCGCGGCAAAGGCAATGTCAAAGTGCTGTTCCAGCAGTTTACGGGCGGCTTCGGTCATGATTGCTCCCCACTGCCCTCCAGCTCCTTCTCGATCTGCTCGATGCTGGGCAGGTTGGTTTTCAGTGGCTCGGGCAGGGATTCCACCAGCTTGTATTCGGCAATCCCCATGGGCTGGGTCTTGTCGCCCAGGGCGTATTCCGCCACCACCTTGTTTTTGCTTTTGCACAGCAGCAGCCCGATGGTGGGATTATCCTGGTCATCCTTCACCTGCCGATCCACGGCGGTGAGGTAGAAACCCAACTGGCCCAGATGCTCCGGTTTGAATTTGCCGGCTTTAAGTTCGATCACCACATAGCAGCGCAGCTTGAGATGATAAAAAAGCAGGTCGATGAAAAAGTCATCGCCACCGACTTCCAGATGTACTTGCCGTCCGACAAAGGCAAATCCCGCACCCAGCTCCAGCAAGAATTGGGTAATATGCCTGACCAGAGCCGATTCAATTTCACGCTCGTCAGCCTCGTGGCCCACATCCAGAAAATCAAACAGATAGGGGTCCTTGAGTGATTCCCTGGCCAGATCGCTGCCTGGTGCCGGAAGCCGTTGGGCAAAGTTGCTAACGGTCTTTCCGGTACGTTCGAGAACACGGGTTTCGATGTTGATATTCAGGACATTTCGGGACCATCCATGCTCAATGGCGGCACGGGCATAGGACAAACGCTGGTCCGGTTGCTTCAACCGGGTCAGCAGCACGAGGTTATGCCCCCAGGGCAATTGTCCAACAGCCTGTTGGACAATTTGCTCATCCGGCCAGGCCTCGGCAAAGGCACGCATATACATCAGGTTGGCCCGGGAGAACCCTTTCATGTCAGGGAATGCGGTGCGGAGGTCATGGGACAGCCGATCGATTACCTTGGCGCCCCAGCCTTGTTGGGCCTGCCGGGCCAGAATATCACGGCCGATCTGCCAGTACAGCGTCGTAAGTTCACGATTGACCGCCAGGGTGGCGCGTTGCTGGGCTGAATGAATGCGGGTTTTAAGATCGGCCAGCCAGTCGGCATATCCCTTCGGCGTTTGAATTAAGGCGACGGGTTTATCACTCATGCCTTGCCCCCTTTATCGACCGAAAGGCAGGCCATCAATTCAGCTTTTAAAGCGGCTTGAGCCGCTTCGAGCCGGCAAACGATCTGCTGATATTCGGCCATCAGCTCTTTTGGATCGCGGTAGTTGACCTCCTCCTCGTGGGGGTTCTTGCTGTCCAGGTTGTAATTACGTTCGATCAGCGCTTGGCCAGAAACCTTCCAGGCCTGCTCAGTGGTCTTGCGGCCGCGGCGTGTGGCTCCTCCCCACCAGGCCTTTTCAAGATCAAACTCGGCAATGGTCAGGGGTTTGGAGCGGGAGTAGGATTTATACCCTTTCGGATACGGGTGCTCGAAAAACCAGACCTCTTTTGTGGGGCCGCCTTTCTCGAAAAAAAGGAGGTTGGTGGCAATGCTGGTGTAGGGGCTGAACACGCCTTTGGGCAGCCGGACGATGGTGTGCAGGTTGAAATCCTCCAACAGCTCGCGCTTGAGGTTGGTTTTGACTCCTTCTCCAAAGAGAAAACCGTCGGGCAGGACCACGGCCGCCTTGCCGGTGTCGTGTTTCAAAAGATGCATGATCAGCGCCATAAAGAGGTCTGCGGTCTCGCGGGTCTGGTACTTGCGCGGGAAATTGGTCTCAATCCCGTCTTCTTCCATGCCGCCGAAGGGCGGATTGGTGATGATCAGGTCCACCCGGTCCCGGGGGCCGTAATCCTTGAGCGGCCGGGAGAGGGTGTTGTCGTGGCGGATATGGGTTGGCACGTCGATGCCGTGCAGCATCATGTTGGTCATGGCCAGCATGTAGGGAAGTGGTTTTTTTTCCACGCCCTGGATACACGCCTGCAGTCGCTTGTGGTCGTCGGCAGTTTTGACCTGTTTGTTCAGGTGCTCGATGGCGCAGGTGAGAAAGCCGCCGGTGCCGCAGGCCGGGTCGAGTATGGTTTGCCCCAGCCCAGGGTCGAGCATGTCGACCATGAATTGAGTCACAGCGCGGGGGGTGTAGTATTCGCCTGCATTTCCGGCTGATTGGAGGTCGGATAGGATCTTTTCATAAATATCGTTGAACAGGTGACGGTCGCCGGATTTGTTGAAGTCCACATCTTCTTCAATGGTGTTGATCACCTGGCGCAACAGGGTGCCGGACTTCATGTAGTTGTAGGCATCCTCGAAAACGGAGCCGACCACCTTGCCAAGGGGTGAAACACCAGCAGCGGTGGCCAGTTTTTTGAACGCAGGGAAGAGGTCGTTGTTGACAAAGTCGATGAGCTCCTCGCCGGTCATCCCCTCGGGATCCTTGGCCCAGCTGGACCAGCAAAAGCGGCTGGGCAGAGGTGATTTGTAATCGGGCACGGTGAGCTGCCACTCCTGCTCCTTGTCGTCAAAGATCTTCAGGAAAATCAGCCAGACCATCTGGCTGATGCGCTGGGCATCACCATCGACGCCGACATCCTTGCGCATGATGTCTTGAATGGCTTTGATCAGGGTGGTCAGTGACATATGGGTTTATCTCCAGTTCATTTTGTCAGGCGCTGTAAAGGGCCTGTTCCAGTTCGCAAACCGCCTGCTGATACTGATCCAGCCCGCCAAAGGCGCGGATAATTTCCAGGGGCGTTCCGAATTCGTTAAAGGGTGCAATGGTGAGGATCTGTGTCTCTTCGATGTGGGCCACGCCTTCATCGGCGTACTTGTCCAGCAGGGCTTCCAGCACCTGGCGGGCCTGGGCGCCGTATCGGGTGAAGTAGTTGCGTTTCTTTACCTGTTCCGCCCGTTCCCTGCGGGTGAGGGGCGGCATATCCCAGGCGACATGGCAGACCAGATCAAAGGGATCGAATGCTTTGCCGGATTGTCGCCCGATCTCGTCGGCAAGGGCCTCGAAGAAGATTCCCTGTTCACAGAGCTCATCGATGACGGCCTGCTTCTTCTCGGCGCTGCTCCAGCGGCAAAGGAAATCGTCGAGGGATGCGTATTCTTTGGCCAATGCCTTGCGGGTGTAGTCTTTGAGGGATTCAGTGATCAGTTTGCCGTTGGCATCAAAATACTGGACGCGCTCGGCCGCAACCTTGACCTCGACATTGGCTACGACGTAACGGCGGATACCGCTTTCCTCTTGCGGTTCGGCGACACCTGTCCACCCCGAGTCTTCTCCGGGTTCCGGGTAGGTAATGCCGGCTCCATTTTCGAGCTCTAATGGAACATCCGGCGGCACGGGAGATTCATCTTCCTGTGGTTCGTAGATCTGCACCGGGTCACCATCGAAATCAGGGTCGGCAAACAGCTCGGTGGCCTTCTTGAAGTCGATGATGGTGAAGTAGTACTTCCCGTAATCTTCGTTGATGCGGGTGCCGCGCCCGATGATCTGTTTGAACTCGGTCATGGACTGAATGCGCTGGTCGAGCACGATGAGTTTGCAGGTCTGGGCATCTACGCCGGTGGTCATCAGCTTGGAGGTGGTAGCGATAACCGGATATTTACTTTCCGGAAAAATGAAATTGTCGAGTTCGGATTTACCCTCTTCGTTGTCTCCGGTAATGCGCATAACGTAATTGCTGCTTTGCGCTACCAGATCGGAATTTTCATTGACCAGGGCCTGACGCATGCGCTCGGCGTGGTCGATGTTCTCACAGAAAACGATGGCTTTGTCGAAGCGGTTGGTCTGCTTAAGAAACTCGGTGATTTTTTTGGCAACGAGCCGGGTGCGTTGTTCAAGGACCAGGGTCTTGTCAAAATCCTTCTGGTTGTATACGCGGTCCTCGATCTCGTTGCCGTATTTGTCCATCATCCCCTTGTCGGGCCGCCAACCCGTCAAATCCCGGTCAAGGTCGATACGTACGACCTTATAGGGGGCCAGAAAGCCGTCATCTATTCCCTGCCGCAGGCTGTAGGTATAGATGGGCGCACCAAAATAGTCGGTGTTGGAGACCTCTCTGGTCTCTTTGGGCGTGGCGGTAAGACCGATCTGGGTGGCGAAGGCGAAGTATTCAAGAATTTCACGCCAGGCTGAGTCGGCGGCAGCGCTGCCCCGGTGGCATTCATCAATGATGATCAGATCGAAAAATTCGGAACTGAATTGTTTATAGATGTTTCTTTCTTCCTCATTTCCCGTGACGGCCTGATATAAGGAAAGGTAAATCTCGTAGGACTTGTTGGCCTGCCGCTTCTGGATTTTTGTCATGGCCGAACCGAACGGTTTGAAATCGTTGGTCATGGTCTGGTCAATCAGAATGTTGCGGTCGGCAAGAAACAGGATGCGTTTTTTCGTTTTGGATTTCCACAGCCGCCAGATGATCTGGAAGGCCGTATAGGTTTTGCCGGTACCTGTGGCCATCACCAGCAGAATGCGATTTTGCCCCCGGGCTATGGCCTCGATGGTTTTGTTGATGGCCAGCAGCTGGTAATAGCGCGGACTTTTATCACTGCCGTCGCTGAAATAATCCTGAGTGACCAGTGCATTCTGCTGATTGTTCAGACCACGGTGCCGGACCCACCATCGCCATAGCGTTTCTGCAGCGGGGAATTCTTGGAGGGAAAGTTCACGTTCAATAATGCCATCTGGGGCAATCTTGTTGTGAAATAGAAAACCATCGCCGTTGGAGCTGAACAAAAACGGCACTTGCAGCATGTCAGCATAGACCAACGCCTGCTGCATACCATCGCCGACACTGTGGTTGTTGTCCTTGGCTTCGATAATGGCAATGGGAATATTCGGTTTGTAAAAGAGGACATAATCGGCGCGCTTGTGCTTGGCACGGGTATGCAGATGGCCGCGAACGATGATACGCCCCTTTGTGAGTGAGAATTCTTCTCTGACCTGGGTTGCTATATCCCATCCAGCCTGTTTGAGCGCTGGGGTAATAAATTTTGTGCAGATGTCACGCTCGGAGAGTTGTTTTTTATTCATCGTTTAACTCTCCTCGTCCTTTTTTGTCGCTGCAAAATTGTTCGAACTGACGCTGGGCGAGTTTCGACGGATTCGTTTTACCATTTTCCCAGCGATTGACCGTAGCGAAGCTGACGCCGAGAGCACGGGCAAGCTCTTCCTGGCTGAGTTTCAGTCTCAAGCGTACCGCCTTTACCTGTTCTGAAAATGGTTTTGTTCCCATCCCTTATCCACCTAATGGCTACGGAATCATGTTATTGATCTCCGCAAATTATGACATCTGCTATAACTTGTGCAAGGACATTTTTGGATAGACCACATAAAAAATGATGGCATCTGACCCATTCACCGTTCCTCCGGTATTTAAGATGGCCGTATCTATCTTGAGCGCTATGCCATTGGCTTTTGCGATAGGGATTTTTTTTTGATAGAGATCTAATATAAAAATATAGCAGATTAAACTGAGGACTACCTCCAAGACAAAGACCATTTCCCAGGTGAAAATCACCCTGGACTTTCCCTGTACTTCCACACCTTTTAAATCAAGCAATCGGCGAGCAATATTATTAATAGTTATCACCATCAATAAACAGGCCCCCGGTAGGATATCACCAGGGGCTTGAATAGCCAGATTCGGTTTTTAAAACCCATTCCTAAGCTTCAAAAAGTGTAAACTGGTCGTAAAGGATGCCAAGTCCTGGTTTTATTACCATACGGCCTCGGGATAAAAATTGAGAATGATACGATCCGAGGTTATCAATTCCATATGGTTAGCACCGGCACTTGCAACGATAACCCTGTCTGCCGGATCACGGTGGTCCCAGTCCAGGTTCAAAGAATTCATCCATATTTTTTCGTCAATAGCCAGAATATGAAAATGTTGAACCTGGTGGAGTTTTGAAATAAATTCTTCCAAGGGTATGGGGATATTCAGTTTGCCTTTTTTAATCTTGATCCCGATTTCCCAAATGCTGATAGAACTGATCAAAAAGCCGTCACTTTCGCCTATTTTTTGAGCAGCCGCAGGAGATAAGCTTCCCTTTTCAAAAGCATTATACAACAAGGCGCATGTGTCTAAAAATATCACGCAAGCTCTCCCCATTCCTCCTGAGTTCCCGTATCAAGAGGTTCGGAATAGGTCATTTTACCCTGATAGGCGCCAAAAACATCATCGAACGATTTTTTTTCTTTGTAAGGACTTATTTTTAATACCGGCTTATTGTAGTTGAGTACAATCAATTCCTCGCCTGTTTCCTCTACCTCCCGGAAATATGCGAGCATCTTTGCTTTTAAAACACTCTTTGTAACCGTTTTCATAAAACCTCCAACCATAGTCTTAACCATGGTCACAACTATAGGGTGTTATTACCTGTTTGTCAAAGCTTTCTTTCGAGATAAAAGGCGGTTTGCCGGCTCAAGCCCGGGCCAGAACCAGAACAGACACACCGGCAGCCCCTGCATTCATCAGGGTCTGGGCTGCGGCATTGCACGTCGCGCCTGTGGTAAACACATCATCTATTAAAAGGATATTTTTACCTTGGATATACTCCGGCTTAGGACAGGCAAAGGCCCGCGTAAGATTGTTTTTGCGTGCTTTATGGTCCAATCCGGTCTGGCTGACCGTTGCCCGAACCCGGATAAGGCTGCCGATGTCAATGCGCCATGGTGCCGGCCGCCCATAGGCCTCCATGTACAGCCGTAGAAAATTCCGGACAAGCAAATAGGACTGGTTGAATCCGCGCTTTTTAGCCTTTGAGACATGGAGGGGAATGGGCACAATCAAATGAAAACCATTCATGTCAAAATGGGTGGCAAAGGCCTGGAACAAATGATGTTCAAGGGGACGGGCCAGACTGAGCTTTGACTGGTATTTGAACAACCCCAGGGCCTCTTGTATTAACTCCTTATAGATAAATGCAGCCCGGACACTCTCCATCACCATGGGTGTTTTCAAACATGCTTCACACAGGTGATCAGGTCCGGATTCAAAGCAATGGCCGCAGGCAGGGCAAAAAGGGTGATCAAATACCGGTAAAACCTCTCCCAGGCACCTGTGGCAGAAACACTTGCTTAACGCGTGATCAGCGTTTTTTTTAATATATTTGCCGCATCCCAGACATTTGTCCGGAAATACCAGTGCACAAACCCCTGCCCCGGTCGCTTTGACCAGTTTTTTTATCATCCGAAATTGATACCCAGACGCTGACGGCGGGCCTCAAACATGGCAATGCCGCCTGCCACGGATGCATTCAGGGAGGTAATACGGGTCTCCATGGGAATGGACAGGATAAAATCACACGCTTTTCTAACCCCCGGCCGCAGCCCAGTGTGCTCGCCTCCCACCACAAGGGCCAGGTTGCCAGTCAGGTCTGCGTCAAAAAGACCTTTATCGGCACCGGCATCCAAACCGGACACCCAGGCCCCATATTTTTTAAGGTCATGAATCAGAATCGACAGATTGGTGGCTAAAAAAATGGGGGCATGCTCCATGGCCCCGGCCGAACTTCGGGATACTCCGGCCGACGGCAGGGCACAGCGGTCCTTTGGCATCACAATATAATCAACGCCGGCACACAGGGCGGTGCGGATCAACGCACCGGTGTTTTGAGGATCTTCAATACTTTCAAGAATAAGAATAAAAAACGGCTCTGTCCGACCTTCAATCAGCTTGAGCAGCGCAGAGACTGATTGGACCGGAAAGGAAGAGACTCTGGCGGCAATGCCCTGGTGACGGCCAAATCCGGCCAACCGGTCCAACTCCTCACCGGAAAGGGTTTGGACAGGCACCTGTTTTTCCCCGGCCAAGTCTGCCACGGCCTGTAACCGTTTATCAGAGCGGTTCTCATATACCATAATGGATTCAAATTTACGGCGGCCTGCCTTAAGGGCTTCAAATACCGAATGGTATCCGTAAAGAATCTCTTTATCCCCGGAATTTCGATGTTCACTTTTTACTCCCTGGCCGCGGGGTTTGCGCCTCCGGCCGGGGGAACCTGATTTGCCGGCCATCAGTGTACCGTTTCCTGTTTAACAATGGCGATAAGTTCGGCAACCGCCTCATCCAGCACATCATTGACCACCACATGGGTATAAAAGGATTTCTGGGCAATTTCCCCTATTGCATTCTCCAGGCGCGTGCGGATCACCTCTTCGGTATCGGTTCCCCTGCCCCGCAACCGCTGTTCAATCACATCTAAAGACGGGGCCATGATGAATATGGAAACTGAATCCAAGCCGAAATCCATAATCTGACGCCCTCCCTGGACGTCAATATCCAATAGAACGCTTTGCCCTGCGGCAAGCTGTTCTTGAACAAAAGCGCCGGAGGTGCCGTAGCAATTGCCGTGGACCTGTGCCCATTCCAGCATCTGGCCGGATTCCACCATTTCCATGAATTGAGCCTTATTCGTAAAAAAATAATCTTTTCCGTGAACCTCCCCCTTCCGGGGGGCGCGGGTGGTGTGGGAAATGGAATATACCAGGTCCGGACACCGCTTCAAAAGTTCTTTAACAAGGGTTGTCTTGCCGACACCCGAGGGTGCAGAAACAATAAACAGTTTTGCCGCCATGCCCTATTCCTCCTGGGGTGCGCCGGGGTTTTGGATCAGTGCCTCAAAGCGTGAGGAAACCGTCTCCGCCTGAATCGCGGACAGAATCACGTGGTTGGAATCCGTCACGATGATGGCCCGGGTCTTTCTGCCATGGGTCACGTCAATGAGACGCCGATCTTCCCGGGCTTCATCCTTGACCCGCTTCATGGGCGACGAGTTCGGGGATAAAATAGCCACCACCCGGTCTGCCACCACCGTATTGCCAAAACCAATGTTCAAAAGTGGCTGTTCCATAGGTTTCCTCTTCTCAATTCTACTCAATATTCTGGACCTGCTCCCGGATCTTTTCCAGCTCGGATTTCAGGTCTACTACAGCATGGGACAAGGCTGCATTACCGGCTTTGGAACCAATGGTGTTAAATTCCCGGTTAAACTCCTGGATCAGAAAATTGAGCTTTCTGCCCTGGGACTCATCTTCATCCATGACCTCCCGGAACATTTTAATGTGGCTGTGCACCCGGACAATCTCCTCGGATACATCACTCTTATCCGCAAGAAGAGCTGTTTCCTGGGCCAGACGGACCGGATCAAAAAAATCCCCGTCCTCGGCAGTCAGCACGGCCAGGCGTTCCTTAAGCCGGGCCTTGTAAACTTCCGGTATGGTTCTGGCCTGTTCTTCAATGCCTGCCATGCGCTGCTCAATGTCGGAAATACGACGGGTTAAATCCTGGTACAGGTTGTCCCCCTCGCTCTTTCGCATGCGGTCAATTGCCTGCGCCGCAGCCCGGGTCGTTTCACACAGCGCGGAACGAAGAAGCGCCATGTTGACTTCAGGCTTTGCAGCCACAATGACTTGCTTGGCGCCGAGCACGGTTTCCAAGGCAATGTCACCGGAAAGGGAAAGGGTCTCCCGGACCGTTTTCAGTGCTTTATAATAGGCTTTAGCCTTTATCATGTCCACCTCAAACAGGTCCTGGTCCAGGGACTGGTCCGTAAGAGTTGCCCGGATCTCTATTCTGCCCCGGGTATGCAACTGCCCCATGATTTTTTTAATCTCATCTTCAAAGCCCTGGCAGGTTTCAGGCAGATAGATCGAAAAATCAAGAGAACGGGAATTATAGGCGCGAACGGTCATCTCTACAGTCAGGGTATCCAGAGTATGCGACACTTTGGCAAAAGCAGTCATGCTTTTTATCATACAATTATCCTTTTATGGCATTTAATCATGAGCCTTAAAATCCACAAGGTATTTCTGCCTCACCTGGCCTAAAAATTTGAGCACAGCAGGGGACGCATAATCCGGATAAGTCCATTCCAGGGATTTAAAGCCTTTTTTGGTGTACATTAACGTCAGGTCGGCATAAATTTTCTGCCCTATGTAAATCCTGTGGGAATACTCCTTTCCCGTAGCCAGGATAAACCGGGAAGCCAGAAGATACCCCGGATCAATGTTGATGGTTCTGTTGTTCTGTTCCAGACAGTCCGATTCAATCCGGTTGGTGGCAAGTTTGATCGAAGCAAGTGCCTCCTGTTCCATGAGCGGCTTGAATGCAATCAGCCTGCGAAACAACGGCTCCCCCATTTCCCTGTAATAATAATCCGTGAAATCAAAATCCAGCCAGGGTGAGATCATGTCCACGGGACCGCCCACAGCTTCAAGGCGTGGGAAGACCGATTCCAGGACCGTCTTATCTTTCATGAAAACCGACATCACAAGCTTGGCCGGTACCGGTGCTTTAGGCGTACTCATTTTTTAACGGGGATTGCCTCGTCAATAAGCATAATGGGAATATCATCCCTGATTTCGTATTTGAGAGCACAGGCGTTGCATACCAGACCGTCCTCTGTCTCGGTCAGTTCCACCGGCCCTTTGCATTTGGGACAAACCAGAATTTCGAGTAGTTCCTTTGATACAGCCATGGCAGTATCTCCTTGAATGGTGTTAATTTTTTATAGTCTGCATGGACTGCAGTTTATGATAAAAACCTTTTGCAGCCATCAGGTCATCATGACATCCTTGTTCAACAATGGCGCCGTCTTTGAGCACAATAATCCGGGAGGCGTAATCTATGGTGGACAGTCTGTGGGCAATGACAAAGGAGGTACGGCCCGTCATCAGATTTTCCAAAGCCTTTTGCACAACTTTCTCCGCCTGGGAATCCAGGGCGGATGTTGCCTCGTCTAAAATCAGCACCGGCGCATTTTTCAAAAGCGCCCTTGCAATGCAGATCCGCTGCTTTTCCCCACCGGAGAGACGGGAACCAAGCTCTCCGATGACGGTATCATAGCCCTTGGGAAAACCGCAGATAAAATCATGGGCAAAGGCGGCCTTGGCTGCCGCTTCAACCGCTGCATCATCTGCATCCATTTTTCCATACCGGATATTGTCCCGCACGGTCTCGTTAAATAAAATGGGTTCCTGGGTGACAATGGAAATATGGTCCCGGAGGGACGCAATTGTCAGGTCCCGAACATCGCAGCCGCCGACAAAAACACCGCCGCCGGTCACATCATAAAGTCTTGGGATCAGGTTCACCAGGCTGGTTTTTCCGCCGCCACTCATGCCGACTAGCGCCAGGGTCTCCCCGGGTGCGGCCTTAAGATTGATGTTCTTTAAGGCCAAAGGTTCGTCAGGACCGTAGGCAAAGGAGACGTTTTCAAAAACCACATCACAGGGTGACGCCTCAAGGGGGCGGGCATCGGATTTGTCCTTCACATCATTCCGGGCTTCCAGCACATCAAAAACCCTGGATGCCGCAGCTACCCCCTCCTGGATGGTGTTGTTCAGATTGGACAGTTTCTTCACCGGGTCATAAAGCATCATCACGGCAGTCAAAAAAGAAAAAAACACACCGGGAGTGGACGTCCCGTTAACTACCCGCATCCCGCCAAACCAGATTACAAAAGCAATGCCCAACCCGCCTAAAAATTCCATCACCGGGGAGGACAATGCCCGTGTCATAACCTTTTTCATCTCCAGACGGAACAATTCTCTGGTTTTTTCCTTAAATCTGGTCGTTTCAAAGGACTGAAGGTTGAAAATTTTAATGATTTTTGCCCCGGAAAAGGTTTCATGCAGAAAGGAGTTAAGATCTGCCATGGTTTCCTGGGATCCTGTGGAAAGTTTGCGGATTCTTTTGCCAAATAAGACAATCGGATAAAAGGCCACGGGCAGGACAATAAAGGCGCCCAAGGCAAGTTTCCAGTCCCGGTAAAAAATAACAAACAAAAACGCCACAACGGAAAAAGAGTCCCTGAACAGGCTGATAACGGCAGTGGAGACCATGCCTTTAATGATATTGACATCATTTGTGATCCGGGACATGAGTGCCCCGGTCTTTTCCTTGTGGATATATGCAATGGGCAGATTCATGATCTTTTCATAAAGAGTGTCCTGAAAATCTCGGATAATACGCTGCCCCACATGATTCATCAGGTATTCCGACCCGTATGAGCCGGCCCCTTTCAGGAAAAAGACCAGGACGGCAAGGCCGGGGATAAGCAACAATTTGGTATTGTCCCTGGCAATGAAAATATCATCAAGGACAGGTTTCACCAGCAGAGCCATGCTACCGTTGGCGCCGGCCACCATCACCATACATAACGCGGCCAGGGCAATCCTTTTCCAGTGTACAAACACCATCCGGATAATCTTTTGCCTGCGTTCTATAGACAAGCTGTTTTTTTTTGATTTCATGGGCGGGGACAATTGCTTTACAGATTCTATTGTCAAGTATCAAAAAACATGAGAGCATAGCCTCCCATGACAAAGTGTGCTTTTATACCCAATTTTTTCAAATTTTACAATATGCTGTGGAATGCGGCCCTGCCTTTTTTGAAAAAGCACCCAAGGCTTGCACCAACCTTTGACAGGCGCATCAATCCGGTTCACCTTGAACCGGCAGATATCTGGATACAGGCAGCATCGGCCGGAGAGGCTTACCTTGCCGTATCCATCATAAAGGCCCTTGACGTGGACAGGCCGGTCACCATCCTGTTGACCACAAACACGGAGCAGGGCATGGAGATTCTGACACAAGCGTTGTCGCAAGAAGAGTATTCACCCCATATCAGCCTGTGCTTTGATATATTCCCCCTTGACAGCCCAAAGGCCATGGACATAGCAGTGTACCAGGTCAATCCTGCCGTCATGGTTCTGCTGGAAACAGAACTGTGGCCGGCCCATCTTTATGCTTTAAAAAGAAATCATACCAGGGTATTGATCATCAACGGCAGGTTGTCCAGAAAAAGCAGCCGGTATTACAGGCTCACCAAAGCGTTCTGGCGCTGTTTTGCCCCGGAGCGCATCCTTGCCATCTCTGATCAGGATGTCCAAAGATTTTCCCAGGTGTTTTCCCACACCCATATTGGGATCATGGATAACATCAAATTTGACCGTATGAAATTTCAAAAAACCGATACGGATAGTGACGTTTCGGCTTTGGCTGCAATTGTACCCCGGCAACTGCCCCTCTCTATTCTTGCCTCCTTCCGCCGTCAGGAAGAAAAGCAGATCATTGACATGGTCAAAGGATTAAAAAAAGAGGTGCCGAACCAGGTGATTGCTCTGTTTCCCAGGCATGTACACCGGATAGCGCCATTATTAAAAAAATTGAACAACAACGGCCTCAAGGTTTACAAAGGCTCACAGATATCATCCGTTCTAACCGGCCCGGCAATTATCCTCTGGGACAGGTTTGGCGATCTCTATCAGGCCTACAAACATGCCGACGTGGTCTTTGTCGGCGCAAGCCTTGTGCCCTTAGGGGGACAAAACTTCATGGAACCTGCAGCATTGGGCATTCCCACAATCATCGGTCCCCACTGGCAGGATTTTGCCTGGGTAGGAAAAGACATCTTCAATACGGGTGCCGTAACCCGATGCAAAAACCGGCAGCATGTGGTTAAAACCATGTGCAGACACCTGGTAAAATCAGGAAACCGGAAAACCCGTATTGATGCGGTGAGCCATTATATTGCACAAAAACAGGGCGGAGCACAGACCGCTGCAGAGACAATTCTGGCGTCATGGAAGAGAAATAGACGATATTACTAATCACACCGCTCTACTCGATTTCGTCCCTTTTCCTTGGCAGCATAAAGAGCTTTATCTGAACGCATGATTAAATCATCAGAGGTATCAACTTCAGACATGGTTCCCACCCCCATACTTATTGTTACAGATATGGTTTTTCCAGAAAACGTTATCTCCAGATCTTCCACTGTTTTACGAATTTTTTCAGCAATGTTACTTGCTATGTTTACATCACTCTCAGGCAAAATAATAAGAAATTCTTCACCTCCCCAACGAAAGAGGATATCTGATTCTCTAATACTACGTCTTATCTTTTGCACTAACGTTTTCAACACCACATCACCTGTTGGATGGCCATAAGTATCATTAATTTGCTTAAAATAGTCTATATCAAACATTATGGCAGACAGGGGTTTTTTACTTCGTTTTGATTGACTATAGGCTTGTCGGAAGAGAACGTCAAACACTTGACGATTGGCTGTGCCAGTGAGTTTATCGGTTGTTGCCATAGCCTCGAGCTTTTGTTGGTAACTAGCAATAATGAGATTGACTAAAACAATAATAACAATTGAAATGACGATACTCACCCCCAGGTTGAGCATCAATGTGTTTTGAATTCGAAGCTCATCCTCATCCTCCTGCTGTGTGACAATAAGATACCATTCAAATTCAGGGACAAATCGACTATTGAGATAGTATTTTTTACCATTTTTTTCATACGTTATTGAACTACTTGGAGAAGTAAGAATTTTGGTGGCAAAAATCGATAATCCTTTTATTTGATGAATATTTTCCGCATCGTTATAATAAACACCACGCAGGGTAACTTCCCCTTTTCTATTGACAAAATAGACTTGGCGATCATAGCGGTTTTTATAATTTTCTATCAATGTTTGAACTGCATCGACGGCTAAGCCAACACCGATAGCACCAAGGTATCGTCCAACATAGTCATAGACTCTGTGATTGATAAATATCGTTAATGACGTTCTATCAGCGGTATCAGTATCAACATTAATTTCAAAATCTTGACGCATTTCCTGAACACGAAAATACCACGCATCGTTTTTATCAATTTGGTTGACCGTTTTCAAAACACCGCTAGAATGATAATATTTACGCGATTTCTCAGACACAAAGAAACTTGTGGCTGTTCCGTAATATATCTGAATTTCTTTTAAATAACGAACGATTGCTTCTTGATCATGTTCTCCGTTTAAAACCCAATCTCGGACAAATGTATCTTTAGCCATCATTGAAGAAATAAAGATAGGCCGTAATAAATCTCTCTGGATCTCAGAGTAGATATTATCACTTGTTAGTGGTAATGTAGTTTTTTCAACTTGTGTGATAATGGATCTACGGGCAGTAAAATAACTAATAAAACTTGTAAATAAAAACCCAAATATTAACAATATCGCCAGCAATATAATAAAACGTAATTTTCTATTCCACATCGAATATCCTCAATTTAAAGCAGAACGACGAACTATGCAGATTTCTATTCCAGTGTCTTGAGAGGTGGGGCCTTCAGGCAGAACCTGTCAAGTGCTAATCCAGGGACCCCTTATCTATTCTTCTTCGACCTGGCTTCTTTGGCCTGAGCCGTCTGTCTAAAAGAGTCTCCAATTGCTTTACAAAAGTGGTTTTTCCCAACGGTCGGCCGTTACGTTCATGCTTTCTGAACAATTCGATTTCAGATTCTTTTATGTCAGAGGATAAAAAATCTCCCCAGGGTGTATTAACAATCTCAAGC
>NZ_DDYV01000016.1:0-12972 GCF_002348205.1 Desulfobacter sp. UBA2225
CGACCTTAGAAGGATATCTGTTTCCAGATACCTATTTTTTCTCCAAGGAAACAGATATCCTTCTAAGGTCGTGCCCGGTATTTCAAATTGATTGATCCATTCAAGCTCATTGCACAAAGCTAAAAATTGCTGTCTGGAACATAAACCGGCTTCCTGGGCGAGCAAGGCAATTTCTTCCATGTTCAGTCCTTCTGGAACGGTGAATCGGTATAGTTTGTGTTTACCCGAGATCAGAAGGCTTAAGATGGCTTCTGGATTCATACCGGTGTTCATCTCATATTCCCCTGCTTTTATCTGGGTTGTTGCCTTTTTTATCCGGGCATAAAGTTTAAACGCAATGAGGTTTGAGATTAAATCCTGGTCTTTAAGGTTTTGGGCTATGGTAGATAAGTGCTGGCCAGCAGATACCGTAAAGGCGACTGGTTGGTAAGGAGTGATGCCCACAGGCGTTTTAATAAAAGAAACCATCCAAAGCATTAAACTGCCGGTTGTTACAGTAATGCACAGAAAGATCATAGCCAAAATAAGGGCCGGCTTTTTTATTGCTTTATATGGTTTGTCCGGTTTTTTGTCAGGGGGTTGTTCCTGTTCCGGAGGGAAGAATATTTCTTGGGAATTATTCAAATCAGTGATTTATAAGTGTTGAAATGAAAACGGGTCTGCCGGTAAATCGGTCAGACCCGTATGTTTTAATTATTTCCTTGTAGCTTACTTATTTCGCAATAGGAAACTCGGTATCAGGATTGTAGCAGATCCGACAGCAGTTCAGACAGCGATCAGCCTCGGCAAGCGCCTGCTCTTCGGGCAGAACCAGATCAACTTCAATCATTGAATCCAGCCTTTGGCTAACCGGGATTTCCGGCATTTTTGCCCGTTTGCTGGGAGTTATGCCATCAACTTTTTTGAAAATAGATTCAGGGATTCTTTTTCCCAGTAAGGAATTCTCGACTGGTTCAACCGGTTTTCCTTTCAGGAACAGGTCGATGGCGCGGGCGGCACGCCTTCCGCCGCCAATGGCAGTAACAACAAGGGAAGGTCCGGTTGCCGAATCACCCCCGGTGAAAATATATGGGATTGAAGTTTGCAGGGTTTCAGGATTGTTGTCAATGGTATTCCAGCGGGTCAATTCCAGATCTTTTATTTTCGGAGTTGGGTCAGTATCCTTAAAAGAGGGATCCGGTGCCTGACTGATGGCAGAGATGACCATATCAACGTCCAGTACCGTTTCAGATCCTTCAACCGGTACTGGACGTCTTCTACCGGATTTGTCCGGTTCACCCAGTTCCATCTTCAGGTATTCAAGGCCTTTAACCTTGCCGTTTTCATCTCCAATGACCCGTGTGGGGGCTGCAAGGAATACAAAATCAATGCCTTCCTCTTCGGCTGCATGAATTTCCACTGCATTGGCAGGCATTTCCTTCCGGGTTCTTCTGTAAACAATGTACACTTTTTCAAGCCCCAGCCGCTTCAGTGTTCTGACGCAGTCAATGGCGCTGTTCCCACCACCGACGATAGCAGCGGTTTTTCCTATCTTCATTTCCTGACCGCTGGAAAATCTCGAAAGCCATTCAATTCCCTTATAACATCCGTCAAGCTCTTCCCCTTCAATGCCAAGGGCATAATCCTTCCAGGCACCAATTCCCATGAATATGGCGTTGTATCCGGAGGCTACCAAAGAGCTTAGTCCAAAGTCTACTCCGAATTTAACTTGGGTAAAGGCCTTGATTCCTAAATCGAGAATTCCCTGTATTTCCCAATCCAGAACCTTTTTAGGAAGTCTGTACTCTGGGATGCCGTATCTGATAATACCGCCAAGTTTTGGCATAGCGTCAAAGATATCGACCTGATGACCGAGGCGCCTTAAAAAATATGCACAGGAAAGTCCGGCAGGTCCGCCGCCAATTACAGCGACCTTTTTACCGGTATCAGGGGCACAAGTAATGGGAATCCGGGAACCGGAATTCATTTCATAGTCAGCCACAAAGCGTTTGAGCTGGTTAATGGAAACCGGTTCATCCTCAATACCCCTTCTGCACATATCTTCACAGGGATGAGGACATACCCTTCCGCAGGAAAGGAGAAGGGGGTTTCTCATGCGTATGGTCTGAACCGCATCGGCATATTTTCCGGCTTTTATTTCACTGATATATTTCGGAATATTGATTTCAGCAGGGCAGGTCTGGGAACAGGGTGCCAGAGCACCTTGCTCCTGGTTGAATTCCATTAGTTTTTCGCTCAGGGTCTTGACTTGAATAATATCTTTGGGGCAGGCCTTCTGGCAGGCACCGCAACCAACGCATTTTGCGTCATCAACCACGGGATAACCATCCGGTCCCATGTAAAGCGCACCAAACTGACAGGCCTTTATACAGTCTCCAAGACCGATGCAGCCAACCGTACAAACTCTGTGTCCGCCAAATATGGCAGCCATGGCTTTGCATGATGAAACACCCATATAGTGGTATTTATCAGCGGCCCGATTGCCGCCCTCACACATATTGTAAGACAGGGGCGCTTCAGCAGCACCTGGAGCAACGCCCATGATCAGGGAAACCGCTTCAACGCCTTCCTTTGAATTGACAATACAAACGGTCGGGGGTTCTTTACCAGATACGATTGCTGCTGCAGCTGCAGAACAGCCCGCATACCCGCAACCGCCACAGTTGGCACCTGCAAGATTGTTTTCTACCTGTGCGATTCTGGGATCTTCATACACATAAAAGATTTTTGAAGAAAGACTGAGCACGATGCCGCATGTTGCGCCAATGCCCAGCATTAGCAGTATAGCTGGAATCATACAATCACCTTATATTATTTTTTGTGTTAAACTAAACCATGCCCCTGAAAACGGTAAAGATCAATGCGATCAGACCCGCAGTCACAAGACCGATTGAGGTATCCTGTAAAGCTTTAGGCACCCGGGCAAGGATGATTCTTTCCCTGACGCCTGCGAACAGAACCAGGGCAAGACCAAAACCTACGGCATAGGCAAAGGAGGATACCAGAGCCTCAATAAAGGTGTACTCTTCCTTGATGTTAATCAGACACACACCCATAACCGCGCAGTTGGTTGTGATCAGTGGAAGAAAGATACCCAGGCCTGCATACAGTCCAGGGATACTCTTTTTTAAGAACATTTCCACGAATTGAACCAAGGAGGCTATGACCAGAATAAAAGAGAGTGTGCGCAGAAATTCAACATTCAGTGCTTTAAGCAGGTACATGTCTAAAATCCAGGTTATCATGCCTGCCATGACTAGAACAAATACAACAGCCATTCCCATGCCCATGGCCGTCTCCATTTTCTTGGAGGTGCCTAGAAAAGGGCAGTTACCTAAGAATTGGGCAAGGAGAATATTGTTGATGAAAATACAGCTAATTGCTAGAATAAATAAATCACCCATGTTATAAATCTCCTTACCTTATTTTTGCCCGATGAGGTTCATCAGGCAGAGCATCAGGCCCAGGCCGATAAATGCACCCGGAGCTTCAACCATGAATTGAAAGGGAATATAGCCATGACCTATTGTAAAGATGGGAGAACCACCCCATATTGTCAGCGTGCCGGCTCCAATGAGCTCACGTACAGCCCCGAGTGCTGCCAGGGACATAGTAAAACCAATACCCATGCCCAAGCCGTCAGCCGCAGACGGAATGACTGTGTTTTTACCGGCAAAGGCTTCTGCCCGGCCCAGTACAATACAGTTTACAACAATCAAGGGGATGAAAATACCGAGTTTCAGGAACAGTTCATAGGTATACGCCTGCATCATAAATTCCACAATGGTAACAAAGGTGGCGATGATAACGATATAGCAGGCAATTCTGACCTTCGAGGGGATTATATTCCTAAGCATGGAGACTAAAATATTTGAGAAGACCAGAACAAAGGTGGTGGCTATACCCATGCCGATTCCATTTTCTACGGTCTTGGTTACGGCAAGGGTGGGGCAAAGCCCAAGAACCAGCCGGAACGGGGGAATTTCCGCCCACAGACCTTTTGTAAATTCTTTTACCAGGGATTGTGCCATAATTATCTCTCCTGAGTGCCCTTAGTTAGCGATATGTTTAACGATTTCAGGTTTCAGTTTTTTATACAGCTCTTGGGCTGCAATTGCAGCCTGGCTGACAGCAGCTGACGTGACCGTTGCACCGGACATGGCGTCAATGTCTCCGCCGCCTTTCTTAAGGCCGAATTTGGCGGACATGGACTTGCTGGCAAACTGGGAAACAAAGGACAGATCCTCTTTGGCCCTGGAACCAATGCCGGGCGTTTCCGAGTGGGTTGTTACCCGAACCGCAATGATTTCATCGGTGTCAAGGTTGATGCCTACCATCAGTCCGACAGGACCGCCGAAGCCGGTGCCCTTGGCTTCAAATGCTACGGCTTTCTGTCCGCTGCCAAGAACGCCCGGGAATACCTGGAGTGTGGTTTCATCGGCAGTTACGTCGAAGCGTTCCTGGATGGGATCATTGGTGATATCCGTGAAAATTTCTTTGATGGCCGGTGCTTTCTGAAATTTCAAAACCTGCTCTTCGATCTGGGGCCTGGTTGTCTGTTCAACGGCTGCCAGAAGGCCGCCGGATACTGCCGTGAGAACGGTCAGTACCACAATCATACTTAGCATCTCACGCATTGGGCACCCCCTTTCCAAGGGCTTTGGGTTTTATTACATCAATCAGCGGATTGATAAGGTTTATCAACAGGATGGACAGGATCGTGCCGTCCGGATAAATACCTATATTGCGGACTAGAATGATCATGAACCCACCTAAAAATCCGTAAATCAGCATGGGAATGAGATGAACCGGGGAGGATGAATTTTCAACAGCCAGGAAGAAGGCGCCTATAAGGGTATATCCTGCAAACAAGTGAAATATCGGCGGGGCATATGTATCCGGATGAAGCAGATAGAAAATCGTTGCGGTAATCAGAATGCCTGCGATGAACGAAACAACAATTTCCCATCTGGCATAACCCCTTAACATCAGATAAATTCCGCCGATAATGATGCCAAGTCCGAAAGTGGAGCCAATACCGCCAACTTCCTTGCCCATAAGCAGATCGTAGTTGGAGAATGAGGCCAGAGCGGATGTGCCCTGGGATTTCAGCGCGGCCAGAGGTGCAAGGGCGGTGAAATCAAACTGATATGATACATAAGCTGTGTCGAAGTCTAAGAGGGCGGGCCAAGACATCATGAGAATGGCAATACCCACCAGCGTCGGATGGAAAGGATTGCCGCCGGTACCGCCGAATGCATATTTACCTAAGACGACCGCAACAAATGTCCCGGTGATTATAACCCACCACGGCATTGTGGCTGGAACCATCATGCCCAATAGCAGGCCGATGACCGCAGATTCCATATTGCCTATGGCAATTTTTTGCTTGGATATGACTGACATGATCACTTCCCAGAGCATGGCTGATGAAGTGGCAAGTGTCAACACCCCAAGGGCCGGCGCACCAAAATTGAGAACACCGAAAAGTGCGGCCGGTAAAAGAGCGATAATAAAATTCAGATTCTGTTGAAACAGGCTGTCTCCGGTATGCCAGAACGGGGCATGGGAAACGATCAATTTAGTGTTTGTCATTGGCTTTCTCCCATCTTCAAGCATTTTCACGAAGGGTCAACAGTTCATGTTTGCCCAGGCGGATATACTGATATAAAGGAATTCTGGCCCTGCATACATAGCCGCAAAGCCCGCACTCTATACAGGATTCCAGATCAAACCTGTCTGCAGCCTCTTCATAAAGGTTTGCTTCAAGATACCGTACCAGCAGGTTCACGGGTACATTGGCCGGGCAGATGCGGACACACTCGCCGCAATTGACACAGGCATTGTCCGAAAGTTCGGGGATAACATCTCTGTCCTGTACAATGATGGTATCCATATCCGGAACCACGGGATGATGAACCGTATACGTGGCAAAGCCGCGCATAGGTCCTCCGATGATGATCCGGTCCCGTTCATTGATCTGAACATTAAAACAGGAAAATATTTTACTGATGGGTGTGCCTATGGTTGCCTTGACCCGGTATTTTTTTCCGCCTTTATCGATCAGGGTGACGATTTTGTCAAACACAGGGTTCCCGGTTTCGTAAGTCCGGGCAAGGGAAACCAGAGCTTCTGGGCTGACAAAACAGACACCTGCATCTTCAGGGATCGCACCTGGTGAAAGTTCTTTGCCCAAATGATCTTTCATCACCATGGCGGGCAGAGTGGACGGGTATGTATCTGATGTTCTGAGTACATTAAAACCAGCAAGGTCCATCTGCGCTGAAAGATTTTCAGGTACTGTAATGCAGATCCGGTCGGCCTGGGTCATCGCTTTCAGAATCTTGGCTCCGGCGACCATCAGTCCCGCATATGCCGTGCAGACGAATTGACAGGTGTCACACAATATATCTGTGTCTGCACCTGTCACAACAATGGTCCGGATAGCATAGTTTGGGTTCGTCAGAGTTGAAACAGGCAATGCTCCGGGAATCTGTCCAAGATAATCGGCGACAAACTCAAGAGTTTCTTCCAGATTTGTCTGGGCCCATTGATCATCGGCTTTGACTGCTGGATCCGGCTTGATCAATATATAGGTTGCCTTGTTGCCGAAGTCATCGGAGTAGGAATCAAATCCCTTGATCGTACCTGCAACAGGAGACAGTACATAAGGTGTACTATCTTCGTAAAGCTTTAATTTCTGCCCTTTTTTGACAGCGTCTCCCGGGCCGATCAAAGCCTTTTTTGCGCTGTCGATTTCTTCGGACAAAAGAAGGGTAAGACTGCCAGGTACTGCAAGTTCCTCGGCGGATTGCAGGGACGTATCAAGCATATCATACGTCAACCTGGGTTTGGATAGAGCGAAAAAAGATCGTTTAATCATAATTAGTCCTTAAGTGTTGTAAAAATCTTAAGCCAAGCCTAATTTTGTTCAGGTGAATATCCGTCGTTGATATTCGTCATCCTGAAAAAAATTATTGTGCGTGACATGCATTACATTCTACCGGACCCGCACCATAATCTTCATGGCACCCCTTGCACTGGGCGTGGAATGCGTCAGCCCTGGACGGCATGCTTTCATCACCTGTTTCCCCATGGCACTCACTGCAGTTGTAGGTCTCGTCATCTTCAATGTTGTGGTGGCAGTCCAGACAATCTAAAGAATAGTTATCTGTGTGCATGAGGTGTGTGAATAAAACTTTGCCGGCTTTGTTCTGAAACATCAGTCTGACTGGATTTTTCGGAACAGGAGGGCAAAAGGACGCGTAACAGACAATCCCTGTGACCAAAAGAACGATCATGATCCATACAGCTATTTTCAGGTCTCGTTGTGATGTCATAACTTTTCTCTCAATTTTTTAGGGGTTAGAGTTTAACGACGAACCCACAACTGGAAGGGTATATAGTATATTGATTTTAGATTTACAAGGAAAAAGTGGCGGAAATTTATTTATTACAAAAGGTGTATTTTTTAGGAGCGGATCGGATTTTTCTTTCTAACCAGGAACGGTTTATATTTGTCTTTTTTTGACATGCCTGCTTGCTTTTTTCTGATGATGAGAAAAGCGACTGCAAACAGTAAAAAACCAAACCCCATGGATAGTACAGAACTACTCATTTCCAAGACAGGGGCAAGGGCATCCCCGATAAGTGCGCCAATGATGAGCAGGATGATTGGGAATACATAAAGAAAGAAACTTAAAAAAAGCATGGGGGCTGAATGAATGCCCACAATCACCTGATCTCCTTCTTCCACGCCAAGGGTGTTTGGAAGGATAATGGTCATTTCTTCGGAAGGGTGATGGCTGACGCCGCAGGAGTCTTTTGACGAACAGCTTTCGCAGGCTGCTGAACGGGTGGTTTTAATCCAGGCTGTTTCGGGTGTGGCGTGGGTGACAATGCCGTCTTCGGTAATCATGATCTACTCTTATGTAATTAGGGTTAGTGGTTACAAATTAAAGCGGTTAGGGAACTCAGGTCGTGTTGTGTTCATGTCTGCCAGGCTCGCTGCTTTATTATTATCGCTGCTTTATTATTGTAATAAGGTCAGCCAAAAATATCAATCCGGTTGCCCTGTGGGCCCTGAATCGGTTGGGCCTGATACGTTTGCTGAGAAAACAGCTGTTCCTGGTTTTGTTTAGCCGGGTCTGCTGTATTTTCAGCCTGCAGTGCTAACGCTTGTTGTGTGATGTTGACCTGAAAGGCTTCCTGATTTGTCTGGGTGCTTTCCGTATTTGTTTTAACATCTGGTGTTTCCTTAATATTGTTCTGGACAGCAGTCGTGTCTGCCGTTAGTGCATTGGTTGTGTAGGCGTTCATTCCCTGAATACTTTTAATATCCATTGGCGTCCTTCCTTTGCTTTATTTTTTTGCCTCAAGTTAACAATAATCTTAGGGGCAGAGGATGTCAAATTTTTTTATTGAAATTGCTTGACAAAGAAATTTGGTTGGTATATAAAGCACAAGTCTTGATTGAGAGACGCTGCTCCCCAGTAGCTCAGTTGGCAGAGCGAGTGGCTGTTAACCACTAAGTCCGCGGTTCAAGTCCGTGCTGGGGAGCCAAAATAAAATCCACGAACCCTGCAGGGTTCGTGAGTTAACAATAGACACAGGTGAAGCAGGAGACGCTATGCGCCCTGTTTCTATGATTTATCGGAGGGTTGCCGTTATTTGGATACCGATGACGATTCTTCTATTCGAAAGCGAGAATCTGCCGCGCAGTTGGAACCGTGGGGGGTGCAGTCGCTTACCGCTACCGCAATTATTCCTTCCGAATTATCCAATTCTCCATTTTCTCCATTTTTCGAACAGCTTGGTTGCATCCGAGCTGCCAGAATACCCACCTCATAAAATACGGCAAAGTTGAGCATGGCGCGGACTGGCCATGGGTTGATTTCCTGAACGAAATCGGAGCCCCCCAGACCCGGCTTGCCTCTTCCCGAACATCCTTTAGAAAAGGCCGTCATGCTGTATTTTGAACTCCTCATAGTCGTGTTCCTTACCGTGACCAATGGATTGCTCGCCATGTCCGAGCTTGCCGTCGTTTCATCGCGAAGAAGCCGCCTCGAGCATTTGGCCAATCAGGGCAGCCGCGGTGCGCGCGCCGCTCTTCGCCTCATTGACGATCCAAGCCGGTTTCTGTCGACGGTTCAGATCGGCATTACGCTGGTCGGCGTCATCGCCGGGGCATTCAGCGGTGCGACGTTGGGCCAGCGACTCGGAATCTGGCTCAACACATTCCCGTCGTTCTCATCTTATGGCCATTCCATAGGCATGGGCATCACGGTTGTCGGCATAACCTATTTATCGTTGATCATCGGGGAACTCGTTCCGAAGCGGATCGCGTTGACTCAACCCGAACGGGTCGCCTCCCTGGTGGCCGGACCGATGCGTGGCCTTTCCTTGGTTGCGGCTCCGGCCGTATGGGTGCTGCACATCTCAACCGAGAGGGTATTGCGCCTTTTGGGTCTGACCGGTACCCGTGAGACAACCGTCACCGAGGACGAGGTCAAGTCGCTGATCGCCGAGGGGACGCAAGCGGGCATTTTTGTCCCCCAGGAGCAGGATATGATCGAAGGCGTTCTCCGCCTGGCGGATCGTTCCGTACGGCTAATCATGACACCGCGCACCCGGATCGTTTGGGTGAATGTGAAATCCGACCGGAACATGATTATCGATATGGTGCGGTCGCATCGTTTTTCGCGCCTGCTGGTTTGCGACGGAACGGTGGACCACCCCGTCGGTTTTATCCATACCAAGAACCTTCTGCCTGAAGCCCTTAGCTGTGAAGAGGTCACTTTATCCGAGTTGGTCACTCCGATATTGTACGTTCCGGACCGCACAACGGTCCTTAACCTTCTGAATCGATTCAAGAAGGAAAAAGTTCACTTAGCTGTTGTGGTGAATGAGTATGGAACAACGGAAGGCCTGGTGACGCTAACCGACGTGATCGAGGCCATCGCCGGCGACCTTCCGGAACGAGGAGAAGATGATGGACCCCAGATTGTGCAAAGGGACGACGGATCGTGGCTGGTTAACGGGACGGTTCCCACCGACGAAGTCGAAACCTTAACCGGCATCTATATGGGAGAGAAAGTGGAGATGCTGGCGGGTTTCGTGCTGGACCATTTGGGACGCATACCCAAAGCCGGTGCAAGCTTCAACCATGGCAGCGCACGCTTCGAGGTCGTCGATATGGACGGCAACCGCATCGACAAGTTGCTTATCGCAGTCGACCCCAAAAGTGATAGAGAAAGTACTGAGGCAGTAGATTGATCAATAACAATAATAGCAGGAGGGTTTAGATGAAACGTGTGGTTCTTTTCTTGTTGACCAACATTGCGGTGATGCTGGTGCTGTCGATCAGTGCCCGTATTCTGGGTATCGATCGCTTTTTGACCAGCAATGGACTGAACATGGGCATGCTGCTGGCTTTTGCCGCCCTGATAGGCTTCGGCGGGTCCTTTATTTCGCTGATGATGTCCAAAACCATGGCGAAATGGAGCACCGGCGCTCAAGTCATCCAGCGGCCGGGCAATCAGGATGAGGCCTGGCTCGTTGACACCGTGGGACGGTTGGCAGGCAAAGCCGGATTGCAGATGCCCGAGGTCGCCGTCTACGAAGGCGCTCCCAATGCCTTTGCCACCGGGCCCAGCAAGTCCAATTCGTTGGTGGCCGTCTCGACCGGACTGCTGCAAAGCATGAATCGAAAAGAGGTGGAAGCCGTGTTGGCCCACGAGGTCGCCCACATCGAAAACGGCGACATGGTAACCCTGACGTTGATCCAAGGGGTGGTCAACACCTTCGTGATCTTCCTGTCGCGTGTCGCTGGCTATGCCGTGGACAGTTTTCTGCGCAAGAATGACGAAGAATCGAGCGGCCCGGGCATTGGCTATTGGATCAGCAGCATAATATTCGAAATCCTGTTCGGCGTCCTGGCCAGCATCGTGGTCATGTACTTTTCACGCCAGCGCGAATACCGGGCGGACGCCGGCGCTTCCGCGCTGATGGGCGACCGACGCCCGATGATCGACGCCCTGCGAGCGCTGGGTAATCTTCAAGCCGGCCAGTTGCCCAAGGAAATGGCCGCCAGCGGGATTGCAGGCGGCGGCATGATGGCGCTGTTCAGCAGTCACCCGCCACTGGAATCGCGGATTGCGGCGCTGCAATCGGCAAATTGAGACTTTCCGCCGCCCAGGCTCCTGTTGATTAGAAAGGAGTTACATGGATACACAGCGCAACACGACAGAAATGACACCGGCTGAGAGTGTCGAGTATGTGAGCAAAATCCTTTCGGGGGACGTGGTGACTTTGCGGGAGATATTCAATCTCATCGGCTCCGAGGGAATGATGGTTTTCTGCATATTCCTTACGCTGCCTTTCATGGTCCCTGTATCCATACCAGGGGTCAGCACCGTGTTCGGACTGGTCATTGGACTCGTTGGTGTCGGGATCATAACCCATCGTCCCCCCTGGCTGCCGGATCGACTTTTACGCAAGAAATTTCCAGCCGACAGGGTGCGGTTGGCGTTGGAGAAGGGTGCCGTTTGGATTCACCGATTGGGACGAATCAGTCGACCTTCGATTCCCGTTCTGTCTGACCCACGGGATCGGAATGGCGAGGGTCAACGGGCTGATGCTGATCGCAGGCGCGCTGTTTCTTATGGCTCCCTTCGGTTTGATCCCGTTCTCCAATACGCTGCCGGGGTTGGCAATCCTCTTCCTGGCTATCGGAGTGCTCCAGCGGGCCGGCCGGTTCGTCCTCCTTGGATACATGACTCTTGTTTTGACGGTACTCTATTTTGCCTTTCTCCTGCTGGGAGGGATCGCCGTTCTACAGGGTATTATTGAATGGTTCCCTATCGAATAGGAGTCTGCTGTGAGTCATGCCTTGCTCAGTCCGCTGGTTTTTGTCGCTGCGAAGTCCCATGATCTTGAGTCGGATTGGAGATTGGCTGAAGAGCCAATGGTCGTTAAGTACCAAGATAGAAATAATTCCCGGTTTAATGGTTTGTTTGAAATTGATAACATTCCTTAATAATAGCATTTTATTGAAAAAAACACTGAGAGGTGAATACGGTTTTATTTTCATTCACCTACTTAGTAACATGAGGTAGGAGGAACCATGAGTAAAAAGGTAGAAAAACCGGTCAATTGGCATCAGATCCATCCAACCGAGGTCTTAGAGAAACTGCAATCATCCGATATGGGCCTTGTTTCCGAAGAGGCTCGTCGACGCTTTGAGCACTATGGTCCCAACGAACTGATCGAGAAGAAACGCAAATCCTTGTGGATGATGTTTTTTGATCAGTTTAAGGATTTCATGATCCTAGTGCTGATCGCCGCCGCCGTCGTGGCCGGCGTGATCGGCGACCCTGTGGATACCATCGCCATCGCCGTGATTGTGCTGCTGAACGCCGTGCTTGGGTTCGTTCAGGAATACCGAGCCGAAAAAGCCATGGCCGCTCTGAAAAAGCTGGCAGCACCTTCGGCGACCGTCATTCGGGACGGACGCCCTGAATCGATTACTGCGGGACGACTTGTGCCCGGAGACCTGGTGATCCTGGAGGCCGGCAACGTGGTGCCGGGCGATATCCGGCTGATTGAATCGGTTCAGCTTCGAATCGATGAAGCGGCTTTGACAGGCGAGTCCGCGCCGGTGGAAAAAGATACCGCGGCGCTCGGGGAAACAGACCTGTCCATCGGCGACCGGAAAAACATGGCCTATAAAGGCACCCTGGTCACCTACGGCCGGGGGCGGGGCGTGGTAGCGGCCACCGGGATGAGGACGGAACTGGGACGGATCGCCGCCTTGCTCCAAGACCAACACGAAGGACGGACGCCGCTTCAGAAGCGGATGGCCTCTTTCGGGCAGAAGCTTGCTTACGCAGTCCTGGCCATCTGTGCCATCGTTTTTGTGGCCGGTCTCCTTCGGGGAGAGCCTCCGTTGTTGATGCTGCTCACGGCCATCTC
>NZ_DDYV01000062.1:0-5443 GCF_002348205.1 Desulfobacter sp. UBA2225
AGGTGGACCGCTTCATGCTCAAGGTGCTGGTGGAATACCCCAGTCGGACCCAGGAGCTTGAGATCCTTAAAAAGACAAGCTTCGCCGAGGTAGAGAAGATATCACCCGTTGTCTCTTGTGAGGACCTTGCCGGATTAAAACGCCTGGTGGATCAGGTGTATGTGGATGAAAAACTCAAAGAATACATCGTTAACCTGATCTTTGCCACGCGAAATCCGGAATCTTGCAAAATGCAGACCGGTCATTACATCGAGTTCGGGGCCTCGCCCAGGGCGACCATCTTTCTTGCCAAGGCTGCACGGGTTACCGCATTTCTTGCGGGCCGGGCCTATGTTACGCCCCAGGATATAAAACTTGCCGGACCCGATGTACTCCGCCACAGGATTCTGCTCTCCTTTGAGGCCGAAGCTGAAGAGATTTCAACCGAGCAGGTGGTGGCGGATCTGTTCGACTCCGTAGAAGTGCCATAAATAATAGTTACAGGTGATCATGAAATGATTCCTGCCCATATCATAAAAAAATTAAGCAAATTCATATAAAGTCCCGCAAAACAGTCAACACCCTGATGGCAGGGCAATACCGGTCTGTCTTCAAAGGCTCGGGCATTGAATTTGAAGAGGTGCGCGAATACGCCCCGGGTGACGATGTCAAGTCTATTGACTGGAATGTCTCTGCGCGTACGGGAAAGGTGTTTGTCAAGCTGTTCAGGGAAGAGCGCGAATCCATTGTCATGCTGCTCATTGACATGAGCGCGTCTTTAAATTTCGGCACCCATTCGGGCAGCAAACTTGAAAAGGTGGCCGAACTCGCATCGGTGCTGGCATTTAATGCCATTAAAAATAATGACAAGGTGGGTGTGATTTTTTTCACGGACCAGGTGGAAAAGTATATCCCGCCTAAAAAGGGCTCTGCCCATATCTGGCGGGTGATCAAGGAAATTTTTACCTTTGCGCCCAAGGGCGTGGGTACGGATATCGCCTGTGCCCTGGATTTCATGGCAAAAATAAGTAAAAAGCGCAGTTTTGCCTTTGTGATTTCCGATTATCTCTCCCCGGAGTACGAAAAAAACCTGCGCCTTTTAAACCGGCGGCATGAGGTGGTGGGCCTGCGTGTGTTTGATGAGGGGGCTTTTCACCTGCCCTTTGCCGGTATTGTGCGGGTAAGGGATTTTGAAACCGGGGAAGAGACGCTCATGGATGCGGGCAGCAAAAAGATGCGGCAGTGGTATACGGATCAGCGGCAGAAAATCCATTCTTTGACCGAATCGGTGTTCACCAAGGCCCGGGTGGATCTTGTGGATGTCACCACGGCTGACAGTGTGTCCGACGTGTTGACTCGGTATTTCATGCTTCGGGAGAGCAGGCGCTGATGCTTGAGGATATTCATGATATACGGCCGCCGGTGATGACAGGCATTGACCCTGGATTGGTCCGGGCCCTTCTTTGGGGAGCCGGGGCCGTTGTCCTTTGTGCGCTGATTGTCCTGCTTGTACGGTACTGGCTTAAAAAAAGAAAAAACAGGATCATAGATCTTCAGGCTCTGCCTCTGCTTTCGCCATACGAAACAGCCGTAAGGGATCTGGAACGGTGTATGGCCGATTTCGGCCACGATGCCAAAATTTTTTATTTTGAACTGGGCCGTATTATGAAAGCCTATGTTTCAGGCACCTTTCAAATCAACTGTTCCGAGATGACCTCCCAGGAGATGGCACGGGCCGTAAAAAACGTTAAGAATCTGGATTATAGGCTAAAAACGGAATTGATCCGGTTCCAGGACCAGTGCGATCCCATCCGCTATATGCCCGTGGACGGGCAAGGTCCTTTGGATGCCGGACGGATAGAGCAGGATCTGGCCTTTGCCGGCAGCCTTGTGGCCGGAATTGAGCAGATTGTCACAGATGCGGTGGTCAGAGAAAAAGCGGAGGATGCCTGATGTTTCGATTTGCCTCACCCTGGTTTCTGCTGCTGCTTATTCTGCCATGGCTCTGGCTGCTGGTTCACACGGTTAAGAGTACCAGACGGTTTTCCTTCAAGTGGCTGCCCAAGCCTTCGGGCCACACGATCCGGGTGTCAAGCCTGACCGGTACTTCCCACGTGCCGTTTAGTTTCGCTGTAATGGCGGCCCGTCTCATGCCCCTGGTGAAGGTGCTGGGCTTGAGTCTTATGATTCTTGCCCTTGCCCGGCCCCAGGCCGGTGAGCGCAAGATCAATGTGGATACCGAAGGGATAAATATTGTTCTGGCCCTTGACCTGTCCGGGTCCATGAAAGCCCTTGATTTCAAACGAGACGACAAGATCGTCACCCGTCTTGACGCGGTCAAGGGGGTGATTTCCGATTTCATCATGAAAAGGGAAGGGGACCGCATCGGCCTTGTGGTGTTCGGCACCCATGCCTTTACCCAGGTGCCGTTGACCCGGGACTACAACACCATTGCATTTATGCTGGATCATTTAAAGATCGGGGCTGCCGGACCCAACACCGCCATTGGCGATGCCATGGGTATTTCGCTCAAGCGCCTGGAAGACATCCGGGCCAAATCGAACATCATTATTCTGCTCACCGATGGTAAGAGCAATGCCGGAGAATTGTCCTGGCAGGAGGCCGCCAAGATCGCGGCCCAAAAAAAGATTAAAATCCACACCATTGGCGTGGGCTCTACGGGCAAAGCCCCTTTCCTTGTGGACGGACTTTTTGGCCAGCAGTATGTGTACCGCCAGGTGGATATGGACTGGGACGCCCTTGACGCCATTGCCAAGCAAACCGGGGGAACCTTTTTTAAGGCCAAGGACACCGACAGCCTTGCATCCATTTATAAAATGATTGATTCAATGGAAAAGACAAAGGTTAAGGTGGACAAATGGGTGGATTACAGGGAGCTTTATACTCTGTTCCTGATCCCGGGACTGCTGCTTTACATTACATGCCTGAGCCTTGGCAGCACAAGACTTCTGGAGTTGCCTTAAGCGGTGAAATAAGGATCCACATATGAAATTTGATCATCCACAAATTTTGTTTTTTCTGTGGGGGCTTTTGCCCCTTTCAGGGTTGCTGGTGTACGGCATTTACCGGCACAAAAAGATTCTTGCCCGGTATGCAAAATCGCCAATGTTTGACCATATCCTGCCGGGCTTCTCCTATGGCCCCAAATGGGTGAAAGCTATTTTATCCGTGATGGCCACAGGATTTGCCGTGGTGGCGCTGGCAGGACCGCTTGCCGGATATCGCTGGGAAAAAATCACCCGGAAAGGGGTGGATATCATGATTGCTTTAGATTGCTCCCGCAGCATGCTCGCCCAGGATGTCTCTCCCACACGGCTGATCCGGGCCAAACGGGAAATCATTGACCTGACGCGCCTGATGCATTCGGACCGGGCAGGACTTGTGGCCTTTTCAGGCGCGGCTGTGCTGCAATGTCCGTTAACCCTGGATTATAATGCATTCGGGATTTTCCTCGATGCCCTGGACCCTGATTATCTGCCTGTGGGAGGTACGGATTTGACCGCAGCCCTTGAGGCTTGTTACAATGGATTTGATCCATCATCCACTGCGGGAAAAGCCGTTATTCTCATCACCGACGGCGAGGATACCGCCGATGATGAAGCCGCCCTTACTGAGGTTGTGGATAAATTTGCCAAGGAAAAAATCCGAATTTTCGCCATCGGGGTAGGCGATCCGGCCGGAGCCCCGATCCCGGCCAAGGGCGGGGGATTTAAAAAGGATGGTGCAGGCAATATCATTTTGTCAAAAGTGAACGAGGCCATGCTTAAAAAAATTACTGCCATGACCCAGGGCCGCTATGTACGATCCGTGGCTGGGGACATGGACCTTGAACAGATCTATTCCGGGGATATCCTGAACACCATGGAACAAAAGGAGCTGACCCAGGGTCGCAAAAAAGTCTGGGAAAAACGCTTTCAGTGGGCCTTGCTTCCCTGTGTACTGCTGCTGATTGCCGAAACTTGTTTTCCCCAGGGATCGGGCCGCAAGCACGGTGTTAAAGGTGGGCGTTCTCTGATTTGCCTGGCCATTGCCCTGGGCCTTATGGCACCGGGAGTTGCCAGGGCAGGTTTTTGGACTTCTCCGGTAAAGCAGGGCATGCAGGCCTGGGACGACAAGCAGTTCCAGCAGGCAAAAAAGCATTTTATTGACGCCCAGCTTGAAAATCCGGACGACCCGCGTCTTTATTATAATATCGGTGCTGCGGCCTATGCAGCCGGTGAATATGACCTGGCTGAATCCAATTTTGCCCAGGCTGTAAATGCAAAGGACAGGGAACTTAAACACAATGCCCTGTATAACCTTGCCAATACCCGTTATCGTCAAAACCATCTGGAAAAGGCAATAGAGGATTACCAGAGCCTGATTAACGCGTTCCCCGATGATACCCAGGCCAAAGAAAATCTTGAATTTGTAAAGAAAAAGCTTGAAGAGCAGAAACAGCAACAGCAGGATCAAAAAAATAAAGATCAAAAAAATAAAGACGAGCAGAATAAGAATCAGGGGGATCAACACCAAAAGGACCCGAATAACCAGGATCAGAATAAGAACCCGCAGGGCAGCGAGGATAAGAAAAAGCCGTCCGAAAAACAGAATCAGAATCAGGCGCAGGGATCGGATCAGAAAGACCAGGGAGATAAAAACCGGCAAAATAAACCTGAAAAAAATCCCCAGCAGCCAAACCAACCCCAAACGGACCAGCATCAGGATATGTCGGCACAAGAGTCCCAAGACCCGACTGCCCAGGCAGGAAAGGCCGGGCAGGGGCAAAAGGGAGAGGAGAACATGCAGCAGGCAGAGTCAAAAATGCTTGAAAATCGTCTCAACCGCCTTGAAGACAAACCCGGCATGGCCCTGATTCCCCAAACCGGAGCACGAAACAATGATAAAGACTGGTAAATTCACTATGATTGCCCAAGCGCATCGGTATATGGCAGGACTGTCAATTGCAGTACTGCTCTTTTGCATTCCCTGCACAGCTCTTGCCTTTACCGCCACGGCCCAGGTGGATCAGACCCGTGTTACGCCCCAGGATGTTATTTCATTGCAGGTCATTGTGGACGGCGGTGAGGCCGACGTTGACACCTCTTCCATAACCGGGTTCCAGGTCAATCCCGCCGGGACCCAGTCGAGCAGAAGCTATATCAACGGCACATGGGGCCATAAGGTCATATACCGGTACATGTTGATTCCCTTAAAAACCGGCGTACTGACCATTCCGCCCATCACCTGTGTCCGGGACGGCGAATCGGTATTGACCAGGGAGATTAAAATTCTGGTGTCGGAACCATCGGCCCGGATTGATGATGACAAGGGCGATTTTTTTGCCCAAGCCTTCCTGAGCAGTGACGGGATCGTGCCGGGACAACAGGTTGTGTATATCCTTAAACTATGCACGGCACAACAGATCAAGGGGGCGTCTTTTGATCCGCCCCGGTTTGAGGGC
>NZ_DDYV01000059.1:0-120 GCF_002348205.1 Desulfobacter sp. UBA2225
GTTTTGACAACAAGGTCATGGCCGGAGCCTGGCTGGCCGGCCAATCCGAGAATATTTTGAGGGTCACAGACCTTGCAAAAATACTGAATATCCCGCTGGTCTGGCTGGTGAACTGCAGCG
>NZ_DDYV01000059.1:216-1887 GCF_002348205.1 Desulfobacter sp. UBA2225
CAACCCTGCCGGCGGCGGCTACCAGTCCATCAGCCCCACGGTTCTTTTTGCCCATGAAAAGTGCAATATGGCCGTGGGCGGTGCCGGCATTGTCAGCGGTATGGCCCCCCAGGGAGGGTTTACCGCGGATATGGCTGAAGCCCTGGTCCAAAAAGCCAAAGAACACCGGGAAAAGCCACCCGGATCCGTGGCCACCCATTATGACCACACCGGTTTTTTTCGCTTTGTGTACAAGGAAGAAAAAGAGGTACTGGACGGCGTTAGAGAATATATGAAAAAGCTGCCGGCTTATGATCCTGAATTTTTCAGGGTCACCGACCCCAGGTCCCCGGCGTTCGAAGCTGAAGAAGTCATGCGCCTTCTGCCCATCGCTTCCAAGACCGTATATGATTTTGACGACATTCTGGCAAGGCTCGTGGATGGCTCCGAACATATGGAATACCGGCCCGACTACGGCCCTGAAGTATATACAGGGCTTTGCAAGGTGGACGGATTCCTTGTGGCCTGTATCGGGAACCGCCAGGGGTATCTTGGTAAGGGCTACCCTGAATATGCCGATTATCCCGGCATGGGGGCCAAGCTCTATCGCCAGGGGCTTCTTAAGATGAACGAGTTTGTGACCCTTTGCGGGAGAGACAGAATTCCTGTGATCTGGTTCCAGGACACCTCCGGCATTGATGTGGGCGATATTGCCGAAAAAGCCGAACTTTTAGGCTTGGGCCAGTCCCTGATCTATTCCATCCAGCAGTCAGGTCTTCCCATGATGCTTGCCATTTTGCGCAAGGGAACCGCAGCAGCCCACTATGTCATGGGGGGCCCCCAGGCCAACCGGAATAATGCCTTTACCCTCGGCACCTGTGCCACGGAAATTTGCGTTATGCATGGTGAGACAGCAGCGGTGGCCACCTATGCAAGGCGGCTTGTCAAGGAAAAGGAGGCAGGCCGGGATCTTGGGCCGGTGGTGGAGAAGATGAACGCCCTTGCCCGGAAATACAAGGAGACATCAACCCCGCTTTACTGTGCAAAACATGGCATGGTGGATGAAGTGGTAAGGCTTGCTGATCTGCGGCACTATATGCAGTCCTTTGCAGGCGCGGTTTACCAGAACCCCAGATCCATCTGCCCCCAGCATCAGATGATCCTGCCCAGAATTATACGGGATCACGCTGTCGAAAAGGAAAAGGAATAAATCATGGGGGATGCGGTCAGGGTGTTTCTCATCGGACTTTTTGGCGTATTCGCAGGCATGACTTTTCTCTACCTTTCCATGAAGATTACTCAAATGGCTGTCACCGCGCTGGAATCAAAAAGGAGAACCGGGGAAGATACCGGGCAGGGAGAAGGCAAATGAGTGATTTGTACGCCCTGTTTCAGACCACGGGTCTGTTTTATGTCACTCCGGGCATTGTGGTTATGTGGATCATCGGACTAATCCTGATCTACCTTGCCATTGCAAAATCCTATGAACCCCTTTTGCTGTTGCCCATCGGATTTGGAATCATCCTTGTGAACCTGCCCCTGGCAGGGCTGATGACCCCCCATGAAGGGCTGATTTGGAAACTTTATGAATACGGTATTCACTGGGAGGTTATTCCCCCGGTGATTTTCCTGGGCCTTGGGGCCCTCACGGACTTTGGACCGCTCATTGCCAACCCCAGGCTGATTTTTCTT
>NZ_DDYV01000059.1:1918-5218 GCF_002348205.1 Desulfobacter sp. UBA2225
GTATTATCGGTGGTGCAGACGGGCCCACCACCATATTTCTGGCATCCAAACTGGCCCCCTCCCTTTTAGGGGTCTGTGCTGTGGCAGCCTATTCCTACATGGCCCTTGTGCCTATTATCCAGCCCCCGGTGATGAAGCTTCTAACCACTGCAGAGGAAAGACGAATCCGCATGGTCAAGGGTAGAAAGGTGGGAACGCTTGAAAAAATACTCTTTCCCATTGTCTCCACCTTTGTCATCATCCTGCTGGTCCCGGCATCAGCGCCGTTGATCGCCATGTTCATGCTGGGGAACCTGTTCAGGGAATCCGGCGTGGTAGGACGTCTGCACGATGCCGCCCAGAACGAACTGATGAATATTGTTACCATCTTTCTTGGGGTATCAGTAGGCGCAACCATGAATGCGGAGAATTTTTTAAGGCCCCAGGTGATATTTGTTTTTTGTCTGGGGCTTTTTGCTTTTGTGATCTCCACCATGACAGGGATCCTTCTGGCCAAGCTCATGAACATTTTTTCCAAAAATAAAATTAACCCACTGCTGGGCGCAGCCGGTGTTTCTGCCGTCCCCATGGCTGCCAGGGTGGTTCATAAGGTGGGTATGGAAGCGGATAAGAAAAATTATCTTCTCATGTATGCCATGGGGCCGAACGTGGCAGGTGTTATCGGCACCGTGATTGCGGCCGGTATTTTTTTAACCCTTTTAGGGGGGTGATCGTGATCACCCCAGGTTTTCTTTTCATCGCTCTTACACATCGTGTGGTAGGAAATCAGACGGGCACCCGGCTTTTATGGGTGTTCGGCGTGCACATTATTTGGAAAGCGGGCAGGCCAGCATATGTTCTCTGATCACCTCAAACAAATCACCGAATCTAAGAACACCGGTGACCGTGTCGCCGTTTTTTACGATCAAAGGCTGGTGAGCCCCCATAACATATTCATGCAGCGCTTTTTCCAGGGAATCGTTCTCCTGGAGGTATTCAGCCTTGCTAGGTACGTGCATGATTTCAGAAATCTTGATGCCAGCGCCGCGTTCGCAAAGGTTCCGCACGGGCTCCATCCAGAGGTTAAAATCCCGCATAGCATTAATCACGTAATCTCTAGTCAGTGTACCATCTTTATAGTTTTTAAAGACCTTGTTATAATTGGGCTCAAGGGTTCTAAAAATATCAATCATGGTAACTTTTCCCTTGAATTTGCCATTGTCGTCGACGACAATAACATCCCTGTGGGAGTGGTGGCCATCTGGTTTGTTTTTTTCCAGAACCTGGAACATATCATAAACGGTATCCGTTTCCTTGATGGTCACATAGTCAGGTAAGGGGATCATAACCGTTTTTATTAGAATTTCTTTCATCGCATTCTCCTCAAAAAGGTATTAATGGCCTTAATTATGATGATTTTATAAAAAAGTCTGGGTAAGTTACTCAGATCTTTAAAGCTTTTTTTGTGTGCTATGCCTGGTAGTTGATATGTCAGGTCAGCCCATGACTATTTTCTAGAATTATATGAGAAAAATATGGGAAGTCAAGCTTTATAGGTAATTTGACCCTGTCAAAGTTCGAATTAAAAAGATTTTTCGTCATTGATTGATTCCCTTCATTATATAAGAAATAGTTGTATAATCTGCACAGAACTTACAATTTTCGTTGTGGATAGAGCCACGGTGAAAAAACAGGTCAGCCCGTGCTGTTTTCTGCGATTGTCTGTAAAACCGGTCTTTTGATCTTGTGTCTTTGAGGGGAATAAATTATAGTGGGAACCTTTTAAATATGGCAATTATGGTAGATTCCGCTTTGGTAGGAATACGTTGAAAACAGTGTAGACATAACTGAATGCGTCCGACTAATGAACCCATCCCCGGGGATGACCCGGGACCGTCCGGGGACAAACCTGTCATCCCGGTATTTACCACAGATATATTAGAACAGAGCACAGCCGTTGATCTAAGCACCGGTAAGATGCCCCCTCATTGGGATGGCCTGACCGAATATCTTAACAGCCTGGGAACCGTCGAACTGTCCCAGCGCTGGAAAAAAGCACGTCAGATTATCCAGGAACACGGCTCTGCCTACAATGTTTTTAATCCGAAAAGCGCCACAGAACGGCCCTGGGCACTTGACCCCATTCCCCTACCCATTTCAAGCCACACCTGGCAGATCCTTGAGCACGGCATTCAGCAACGTACAAAGCTGTTGGCCTTGATTTTTAGAGACATCTACGGTCGCCAGGAGTTTATCAAAAAACGGGTACTGCCTGCGGAACTGATCTTTGGTAATCCAGGATTCCTTCGTCAGTGCCGGTTTGGTCCGGATCGCGTTACTCCGGATCACCACCTGTTTTCTTCGGATCTCATCCGCCTGGCCGATGGCAGGTGGCAGGTGGCGTTCCATGGGACCCAGGCACCGGCCGGGATCGGATATGCCCTGGAAAATCGCGTTATCCTTACCCGGATTCTGCCCAGGATGTTTCACTCCAGAAAGGTCCAGCGGTTGGCCCCGTTTTTTAAGTACCTTAATCTGTCCCTGATGGGAATTTCCGGTCAGAAACACCAGGAGCCCCGCATTGTGATGCTCTGTGAAGGCCCTTCCGGAGCCCATTATTTTGAGCAGGTTTTTCTGGCAAGGTATCTGGGCTATACCCTGGTGGAGACCAATGATCTGACCACTAGAGGGGACTGGGTGTTTCTTAAGACTCTGGGCGGTCTCCAGCGGGTCGATGTCATTTTGCGCCGGGTTCCGGATTATGCCTGTGATCCCCTGCTTAGCACGAGCCGGACATTTCCCGGTATCCCCGGCCTGGTTCAGGCGGTCAGGGCAGGCAATGTGGCTATAAGCAATGCGCTTGGGTCCGGTGTTCTTGAATCTCCGGGCCTGTTCGCCCTGCTGCCAACGTTATGCCGGGACATTCTGGGCGAGCCCCTGATCCTTGAAAATATCGATTCCTTCTGGCTGGGAACCCCGGATACCCAGCTTCGGGTGGTGGAAGAGATAAAAAGCAATACCCGCGCCATGACCCTTTACAGCGCGTTCAGCCCGGCCCATACCCGGGTGGTGCATACCCGATTCCTGGCCGGGCCTAACAAAGAAGAACTGATTAATGCCATCCAGGCCACGCCCTATGCCTGGGCCGGCCATTATCCGGTTGAGCCTTTTACCGTGCCGGCCTGGTTGGAACAGGGGGTGAAAAACAGGCACACAGCTGTGCGTATCTTCTCTACCTCCATCACTGAAAATGCCGGTACTGCGCCTGCAAAAATCTCGGATCAGGTGGAAGCTGCGGTCATGTCCGGTGGATTGTCCCGG
>NZ_DDYV01000190.1:0-7473 GCF_002348205.1 Desulfobacter sp. UBA2225
TGATCTCCTCCCAGACCACGCCGCGTTCCGTATCACCAAGAAAGTGGGCTTCATCAAGGATAATCAGATCACTTTTTAAGTTCTGGCCCGTGTACATGGCGTCATAGAGCTGATTTCTTAAAATTTCCGTGGTGCCGATAATGATGTCTGCGTTTGTATTTTCCTTGATATCGCCGGTAAGTATCCCCACCTTTTCCTTGCCGAAAATTTTTGAAAATCCGGCATGGATGGAGTTTGTCAGCGCCTTTAAAGGCGTGGCATACCACACCTTGCCGTTGTTTTCCAATATCCGTTTGGCGGCTTGTTCTGCAATCCAGGTTTTTCCTGCACCTGTGGGTGCTGCAACAAGACAATCGGATGTATTGATGGCATCAAGGGCTTCAAGCTGGAACGGGTCCGGTGTGAAAGGCTGTTTTTCGGGAACACCTATCTGGCTGAAAATTTTTTTCAATACGTTGTCAGCCCCGGCAGTGAGCTCGGGGTAATGAACGGGACAGGACAGTCTGGATTCGGAGTTATTCTTTCCGGAACGATAATATCTTTTTTTCATGTATCGTTTAAACCACAAATTAACTGAATACGCAATACGGTTCATCCGGTGTACGCTGCAAAAGCGATACATTTAACATTTTTTTAATGTTGGCCCTTGCCATACCGGTTGCCCCGCAACGTTTTGCGAATATGTTTTTTTATACAAGCTGTTATCCAATTACGATCCCAATGGCAAAAAGCGCACTGAACATAAGCGCCAGTTTTGCCGTGTCTGCAAGCGCGAGGTTAAGAATTTCCCCATCCTGTTCAAAAATGGTTTTAAATACGGGATAGGACTTCCAGAAGAGGGCCAGGGGTAACAGGATGACCCAGGACCAGCGGCCCGAGGCAAACATCAGACAAGGGATCAAAAAGGAGAAAAGGACCAGAAACACAAATTCCACCTTGGTGCGCCAAGGACCTATGATGACAGCCAGGGTTCTTTTGCCCGCCCTGGCATCTGTCTCGATATCCCGCAGATTATTGACCACGATAATGGCTGTAACCATCAGCCCTACAGGAACGGATGCGACGAAAACAGCCGGTGTCACGCTTCCGGCCATAAGATAATAGGTGCCCAGCACGGCCACAGGTCCGAAAAAAATAAACACAAACACCTCGCCAAGGCCGTTGGATGCAATGGGATATGGCCCGGCACTGTAACAGAGAATACCGATAAGAGAGGCGATTACAATATACAGGATTACAAGCCCGCCTTTGAAAATCAAAAATATGCCTAGGCCAAGAGCCAGCAGCATGGTCAGTAAGAATGCGTTCCGAACGGTTTCAGGGGGGATCAGACCGCTTTGGGTCATACGCTTCGGGCCTTTCCTGTCCGGGGTGTCAATGTGGTGCAGAAAATCAAAATAATCATTGGCCAGATTCACGGAGATTTGGATCAATAAAGCGCCCGCCAGGGCTGCTGCAAACATCAGTGCTGAAAATCTGTGATCAGAAACAGCGCAGGCTGAGCCAACAACAACCGGACAAGCCGCTGCCGGAAGGGTTTTTGGCCGGATGGCCAGCCACCAGTGGTGTAGATTCATAATATCTTCCATCTGTTTTTTTGTAATTAAAAATTATAGCAGAGCAAATACGCCGGTTGCAGTCAGTTTGTCAAGCCGGGGAATAAAATCATAAAAACCCTTGGGCCTTTACGAGGGCGAATTCGGACGCAGTGGTCGTATATTTTTCCGTAATTTTATCAAGCGCAATGTTGCCGATATCTGGAATCTGAATGTCTGCTTGAGTTTTTTCATAGGTATTGTTATAATTTTCATCAAATTCATGACATACCAAACGATCCGGCTTTATAATATATTTTTAATCTGAACTCAGTACGTTACTATTTTGTAGTTTGTTTTAGCGAACCCCAAAAATTGAGCGAAAAACCAGCGTAACAAGGAGATGAATATGGATATGGATATGAATGTATTTATTCGGGATATTCCCAAGGCAGAGCTGCATCTTCATATTGAGGGGACCTTAGAGCCCGAGACATTGTTTCGCATAGCTGAAAGAAACGGTATAAAAATCAAGTTCGATTCGGTAGAAAAACTCCGACAGGCTTATCGTTTCAATAATCTGCAGTCATTTTTGGATATCTATTACGAAGGTGCCGGCGTACTTCAAAACGAAACCGATTTTTATGAACTGACATGGGAATATCTTCTGAAAGCCAAAGAGCAAAACGTTAGGCATGTTGAAATTTTTTTTGATCCCCAGACCCATACCGAACGAGGCATTCCTTTTGAAACAGTAATCACCGGTATTTATCAAGCTTTATCCGACGGTGCCCGCGATCTGAACATTTCATTTTGTCTGATCATGTGCTTTTTACGTCATCTGCCGGAATCTGAGGCGATGGAAACCCTTTTGCAGGCTTTGGATTTCAGGGATAAGATTACGGGGGTCGGGCTTGATTCATCCGAATCGGGGCATCCACCATCCAAATTCATGCGTGTTTTTGAAAAAGCACGAAATGAAGGCTTTATGACCGTGGCCCATGCCGGAGAAGAGGGGCCACCTGAATATATATGGGAGGCAATCCAAGATCTTAAAGTCCAGCGAATTGACCATGGCGTGCGTGCGCTTGAAGACAAGTCGCTTATCAATGAACTCAAGCGCCGCCAGATTCCTTTAACGGTTTGTCCGCTTTCAAATATCAAGCTGTGTGTTTTTAAAAATATCCGGGAACACAATTTTAAGGCGCTGTTTGACCAGGGGCTTTGCGTGACGGTCAACTCGGATGATCCTGCATATTTCGGAGGATATGTTGTTGAAAATTATCTGGTGCTCCAAAACGCGTTTCAGTTGACTCGAAATGATATCGCGCAACTGGCAATGAATTCTTTTAATGCTGCGTTTATCAGCCAGGATAAAAAAGATATATTTATTGATCAGATAAAAAAATTCATGGCTGAATAGCAGTCATGGGCCGACCTCATTTATCACCATTCAGCATGATGAAATCCAAATTGTTTTATAGTACGGGCCCCAGACTTGGTGTATGGCGATTAAGATTCAAGCTTTGCTTCAGAAATATTGACATAACCCCATTGTGTTGTTAAAAACTACCACCTCTGCCCGTTCCATCTATATTGCAGCAGAGTGACAAGAAATCCTTGGTGGGGTTTTAGATGAGAGACATACTGGTTTTGACCAATGCGGAAGATGAATGGCACCTGATTTCAAACGTCCTGTCCGATGCCGGCAACATCCGCCGGGCCCCTGATCTCAATACGGCGCTGACACTGCACACCCAGTCGCCATTTGATCTGATTCTGGCCGACATCGAACTGCTTGCAGCCCATCCGGGCATGTCGGCGTTCAGTTCGGTCAATCCATTTGTTCAGTTCATTGTACTATGCACGCGGTCCAACACCCGTCAAGCCATCGAGGCGGTGAAAGCCGGTGCTGTGGGATACCTGTTGTCTCCGGTCAAAGAACGGGATATCCACCTGCTGCTTCCTGCCTTAAACCGGTCCCGTTCCAAGGATTTTGAATTGGATTACCTGAGGGACCGATTTTGGAAAACCGAATGGCTGGAGATCATCCGGTCTAAAAATGCAGGCATGAAAAAGATTTTCGAGAATGTTCGTTCTGTTGCCCCCACCATTGCGACCGTCCTGCTGCTGGGGGAAACCGGTACAGGCAAAGGTACCCTGGCCCGATTGATCCACTGGCACAGCCGGCGCTTCGAAAAACCTTTTATCGCTGTCCATTGCGGCGCCATCCCGGATACCCTCATTGAAAGCGAGTTGTTCGGGTATGAAAAAGGCGCGTTTACCGGTGCTGAACGCAAAAAACCCGGTCGGTTTGAAATGGCGGAAGGCGGCACCATTTTTTTGGATGAAATTGGCACGATATCCCCATCCGCCCAAGTTAAGTTGCTCCAGGTACTTCAGGACCGCACCTTCAGCCGGATCGGAGGCGATTGCATTCTCAAAACTGATGTACGAATCATCGCTGCCACCAATTCAGATTTGGAAGATGGTGTCAGAAAAGGGGTGTATCGAAAAGACCTGTTTTATCGCCTTAACGTCTTTCCCATTGAAATTCCACCGCTCAACGAACGGTTGGAAGACCTGGAATATCTGGTCGATATGTTTTTGAAAAAATTAAACGTCAAGTACGGCAAAAATATTCAAACGGTTCATCCGTCTGTTCTGGAAGGATTCCGTCACTATGAATGGCCCGGAAATATCAGGGAACTTGAGAACATCCTTGAACGGGCCTATATCCTTGAGCGCGCCACTGTGATTACGCCCGATAATTTACCCATTGAAACCCAGATAGCGGTTGCTCGGGATATGCCAGCATCCGGCACTGGTCAGACCCTGGCCCAGGTACGCCGACATGCGGTCAATGCCTGTGAAATCTCCTACCTGACCAGTATGCTGGAGGAAACGAACGGCCGAATACGCGAGACGGCAAAGAAAGCAGGCATTACTACCCGGCAGCTAAACCGCCTGCTGACCCGGCACGGGCTGGATAAAAAACAATTCAAAATCCCGAAAGACGCATGATATCGCAATAACAGTTATGGCTGATCTGGTTTCTCAACATTTTTTTGTTGATAGTACCGGTCTTTTTCGCTGTAAATGCAGCCACAATACTGTTGGCGGTACATACCCAAGGCCTTTGATCTCTCTATCCCCTGTTTCCAGCCTTGGCGAAAATCATGATAAATGAATTTAAGACCGTATTGTTTTGCTATGCCCTGACCGATTTCCGTGATCAGGGCATGATTCTGGAATTTTGAATAGAGCAGGGTGGTGGAAAACCCGTCAAATTTTCCTTTTTTGGCAACCAGGGCACTGGCTTTCAGACGTGCGTGGTAGCAGTGCCTGCACCGGTTTGTTTCCCTGAAGGTGACGGCACGCAAAAATTCTTCAAGCTCATAACCCCTTTGCCAGACCATTTTCAGATTCATCTGCCCCGCATAATCACGCAATGTTTCTTCACGCTTCATACATTCGGTAAATGGATGAATATTATGCCGGTAAAAATACCCCATGACCTCCATGTCCATGTTTCTTAAGATTTCAAGGGGATAGATGGTGCATGGGCCGCAGCAGGTATGCAGAAGAATTTTCATTATCTTGCTCCGAAGATGGCTGTGCCCACACGCACTAAAGTTGCCCCCTCTTCAACGGCCACGGTAAAATCATTGCTCATACCCATGGATAAATGGGTCATGGCCGTATTGGGAAGGTTGAGCCGTTCTATCTCTTTACTGATCTGTTTAAGCCTTTTGAAATAAATTCTTGTATCTTCAGGGTCATCGAAAAAAGGCGGCATGCACATAAGTCCTGAAACATGCAGGTTGTCAAACCGGCAGGTCTGTCTGGCAATATCCACAATTTCGCTTGCTTGTGCACCGGATTTGGTCGCTTCCCGGGAAATATTTACCTGGAGCAGAATCTTCTGAATTTTTCCGATTTTTTGGGCCTGGCGGTTGATCTCTTGGGCAAGCTTTACCGTATCCACGGTATGAATCAGGTCAAAATACTTTACCGCGAATTTGGTTTTGTTGGATTGAAGATGCCCGATAAAATGCCAAGTGGCTGATTTCCTCCCAAGAAGATCAATCTTTTCCATGGCTTCCTGGATATAATTTTCTCCAAAATCTCTGTGACCGGCATCAATGGCCTGCTGGATCATTTCAGGCGGTTTTTTTTTGCTTACTGCGATCAGGGTAACCCGGGATGCATCCTGCCCGCTTTTTTGGGCAGCAGCGCGTATGTCATCATGAATTTTTTTTATATTGGATTGAATCTGCATTGTTATTTTACTTCCTTAAAACTGATTGCCCCCAAAGATGCCAGTGCATCAATAAGTTCACACACGGGCAGGCCGACAACGTTGGTATAAGACCCGGATATCTCCTTAACCAGAAAGGCCCCAATCCCCTGTATCCCATAGCCTCCTGCTTTGTCATAGGGCTCGCCGGTGTCTGCGTACCAATTGATTTCATCTTTAGACAACGCTTTAAATCTCACCCGGGTGTTTACAACCCGTGTAATCAGATCGTCGGAGTCCGGTCTGGTTATGGTGAAAGCGGTAAATACACTGTGTTCTCTGTTGCTGAGCTGGGTTAACATGGTTACGGCCTGCCGGTGCCCGGCGGGTTTGCCTAAAATGGTATTACCAACCGCCACGATCGTGTCCGCCCCGATGGTCCAGGCATCAGGATAATGTGCGGCCACGGCTTGGGCCTTGGTTTTAGACAATAGACAAACATAGTTTTCGGCTGGCATTCCCGGATCAACTTTAGATTCGTCAATATCAGCCACATGAATTTTAAAATCTATGCCTGCCTGGGTCATAAGCTCTTTTCTGCGTGGTGAACCTGAGGCCAGAATAATGCTCTCTTTGTTTATCGTTTTCATGGCCCCTTATGTATCATAATTCATGCGTTACGAACAGATTTGCCGTATTTTAAACCCACTCCCGTTGCCGGGCAATCCGGAAAAAAAGTGTCTAAAATCAGTTGGTTTGAAATATAACATAATAAATTCATGGTAAAAATTATCTGTTTCATACTATAATTTCTAAAAATTTAATCATCTTTTTTTGTGGAATAAAGAGATAAATATGCAAAAGTTTTTAATCAATACAGAGGCGTTAAGCACAGATAAGGCCGTCATCCATGGTCAGGACGCAAAACATATATGCAAGGTACTCAGGCTTAAGCCCAAAGACACCATTTCCATGACCAATGGCCATGGCACTGATTTTACAGGTAGTATAGATAAGATCTCTCCTGAATGTGTTGAAATTTCCATTTTAAGTGAAAAAAAAAGCCTCACGGAATCGAATCTCGATCTGACTTTGTGTACTGCCATGCTCAAATACAACAAGATGGATGAGATCATCAAACAGATTACCCAGCTTGGAGTCACTCGCTGGATTCCTTTTTATTGTAAAAGATCCATTCCATTGTCAGGCCGCAATAGTGAAAAAAAACACATTGAGCGGTGGCAGACCATTGCCAGGGAGTCTTTGAAACAATGCAGAAGATCCTGCCTTGTTGAAATTATGCCTCCCATGGATTTTGAACAGGTTCTGGCCTTTTCAAAAGGCTGTTCACACAGATTCGCTTTCTGGGAAGCATCGGACCGGCCCTTTGCCGGACCGGCTCCCGGAGAGAACAACAAAGCTGTTGTCTTGATCGGGCCGGAGGGCGGGTTTGAAGAAGAAGAGATCAGGAGTGCCGCTGAATCGGGATTTATAAGTTACTCCCTTGGACCGAGGATTTTAAGGGCAGAAACAGCAGCAGTCTGTGCCTGTGGTTTAATCCAGTATCTGCTGGGTGATATGGGAGGGTGTTTAAAACAATATTCTTAATGCTTGTATGATTTTTTGCTTGACTTGAACGGTTAAAGAACATATAAATCTGTCGTTGTTTGATGTGCCCAGGTAGCTCAGTCGGTAGAG
>NZ_DDYV01000337.1:0-4956 GCF_002348205.1 Desulfobacter sp. UBA2225
AGGTCTGGGCCATGGAAGCCTATGGTGCTGCCCACGCGCTTCAGGAATTTCTTACGGTGAAATCCGATGATATGACCGGCCGGACCCGTATGTATGAAAAAATTGTTAAAGGCCAGAATGTCCTGGAACCTGGAATGCCTGAATCTTTCAGGGTTCTGATTAAAGAGCTCAATGCTCTGGGGCTGGATATGAATCTTATAGAAGGCAGCAAATAAGGAGAAGACTTTGGATAATATTTACGATTTCTTCGCAAAACCCAAGGACCCCCAAAGTTACGAGGGCGTTCAGATCAGCCTTGCATCATCCGATCAGATTCGGGAATGGTCCTACGGCGAAATAAAAAAGCCTGAGACCATCAACTATAGAACCTTTAAGCCTGAACGTGACGGTCTTTTTTGTGCTAAGGTATTCGGACCGACCAAGGATTATGAGTGTAATTGCGGTAAGTATAAACGCATGAAGCATCGGGGAGTTGTTTGTGAAAAATGCGGGGTTGAGGTTATTCAGTCCAAAGTCAGACGCGAGCGTATGGCGCATATTGAACTTGCCGCGCCCGTATCACATATCTGGTTTTTGAAAAGTCTGCCTTCCAAGATCGGCAATGCTCTGGATATGACGTTGAAGAATCTGGAAAAGGTTCTTTACTTTGATTCATATATTATTATCGACCCTAAAGGTTCTGGGTTGAAAAAAATGCAGCTGCTTTCCGATGACCAGTATTATGAGGCCATTGAAACATTTGGTGAGGAGGGCTTTATTGCCGGGATCGGCGCTGAGGCTATCTTAACCCTGCTGAATGAGATTGATCTTCAGGCAGTTCATGATGAACTTACCGAAGAGATAGGCCTGACCAAATCCATGGCCAAACAGCAGAAAATGGCCAAGCGCATGAAGGTCATTGATGCCTTTTTGACATCAGGGATAGAGCCTTCCCGGATGATCCTGACGGCCTGCCCGATTTTACCTCCGGATCTGCGTCCCCTTGTACCCCTTGAGGGCGGCAGGTTTGCCACCTCGGATCTCAATGATCTGTATCGCCGTGTGCTCAATCGCAATAACCGCCTTAAACGGCTGGTTGATCTCAATGCGCCGGATATTATTGTCCGAAACGAAAAACGGATGCTCCAGGAAGCTGTAGACGTGCTTTTTGACAATGGACGTCATGGCCGGGTGGTCACAGGGACCAACAAGCGTCCGTTGAAATCTTTATCTGATACGCTTAAAGGCAAACAGGGGCGGTTCCGTCAGAATCTCTTAGGTAAACGTGTGGATTATTCCGGGCGTACCGTAATTACCGTGGGGTCTGAACTTCGGCTCCACCAGTGCGGCATTCCCAAGAAAATGGCTTTGGAGCTTTTCAAACCGTTTATTTACAATTACCTTGAGCAGAAAGGCCTGGTCTCCACGGTAAAAAGTGCCAAGAAAATGGTTGAGCGCGAGGAGACCGAAGTATGGGATGCTCTTGAAGCCGTGGTAAAGGAATACCCGGTTATGCTTAACCGCGCGCCCACCTTGCATCGTCTCGGGTTCCAGGCGTTTGAGCCGGTATTGATCGAAGGGAAGGCCATTCAGCTTCATCCTCTGGTGTGTCCGGCGTTCAACGCTGACTTTGACGGAGACCAGATGGCCGTACACGTGCCGCTTTCCCTGGAATCCCAGCTGGAAGCCAGGATCATGATGCTCTCTACCAACAATATTTTATCCCCGGCAAACGGCCAGCCGATTATTGTTCCCACCCAGGACATTGTATTGGGAATTTATTATATGACCCGGGCAATGTCCGGTCAGCAGGGAGAGGGGACCACCTTTTCAAGTACAGACGAGGTACGTTTTGCCTTTGATGCGGGAGAGGTTAGCATTCACGCCAAAATCAAGGTTCGCATTGACGATGTGATCTATGATACCACTACCGGCCGAATTCTTTTGTGGGAGACCATCCCCGGTGACGTGCTTTTAAACATGAGCCGTATCCGGACCGAAAGCCTTGAGGCCGCCGAAGCCGCGCTTGCTGAATTAAAAGCAGGTGAAGATTTTGATGCAGTCTTGAATAAATACGGGGATGAGGAGATTAAAAAGACCCGGGGGACAACAGGCGTTTTAACGCGTAAGGAATTTAAAAATATTTTTCAGGTTTCCGACGTGGTGGTGGAGCAGCTTTACGGACTTAAACAAGGGCAGTTCACCGATGTCCGCATGGTGGGCGAAAAGTACACCCTTTTTAAAGTGGAAGAAAGAACCTCTACCTTGCCGTTCAGTCTGGTGAACAAGCTGATGGATAAAAAATCCATTGTAAAGCTCATTGACTATGCCTACAGAAATATCGGTTTAAAGGAAACCGTTATCCTTTCCGACCGTCTAAAGGACATTGGATACAAACATTCAACACTTGGCGGCCTGTCCATCTGCATTGATGACATGATTATTCCGTCAAACAAATGGGATCTCATTGGTAAAGCAGAAAAAAATATTGAAGATATTAAAAATCAATATTCCGAAGGTTTGATTACCCAGGGTGAAAAATACAACAAGGTGGTTGATATCTGGGCCCAGGCGACAGATGATATTGCGAACGCCATGATGGAAGTGATGAAGAATCCGCCCAAAAAAGAAGGGGCGGACAGCTCAGAGGAACTCAATGCCGTTTATGTTATGGCAGATTCCGGAGCCCGTGGTTCCAAGGACCAGATGCGCCAGTTGGCCGGTATGCGTGGTTTGATGGCCAAGCCTTCCGGTGAGATTATTGAAAATCCCATCACCGCATGTTTCCGTGAAGGGTTGTCCGTACTACAGTACTTTATATCCACCCATGGTGCCCGGAAAGGGCTTGCTGATACCGCATTGAAAACAGCAAACTCCGGCTATCTTACCCGCCGTTTGGCTGATGTCGGTCAGGACTGCACGATAGTGGAGCCAGATTGCGGTACCATAAACGGCATTGAAGTTGAAGCTTTGTATGAGGGTGGTGAAATTATTCAGACCCTTGGAGAAAGAATTCTTGGGCGCGTTACCCAGGAGGATATTCGCGATCCTTATTCCGATGAATTTATTGTGGCGGCTGACACAGAACTTAATGAAGCCCATGTGGCTAAAATTGAGGCCGCAGGCGTTCAACGCGTAAAAATCAGATCCGTATTGACATGTAACTCAAAGCACGGTGTCTGTTCAAGATGCTACGGTCGTGACCTTGCCCATGGTGTTACGGTGGAAATTGGTCAGGCCATTGGTATTGTGGCAGCCCAGTCCATTGGCGAGCCCGGTACCCAGTTGACCATGCGTACCTTTCATATCGGCGGTACAGCATCCAGAAAGGTAGAGGTCGCTGAAGTCAAGGCCCGTGTCGGTGGGATTGTAAAGTTCAACGAGGATATTCAGACCGTTATTTCGGCCCAGGGCGATGTCATTGTCATGAACCGTAAAGGTGGCGGTGTGACCATTGTCGGCGAAGAGGGGCGTGAGCGTGCCAAGAATAATGTGATTTATGGTGCCACTCTTCATGTCAAGGATGGTCAGCAGACTGAGCCGGGCGATATTATCGCCTCCTGGGATCCCTTTACCACGCCGATTATCACGGAAGTATCCGGTCGGATAAGATTTGCTGATATCATCGTGGGTAATACGGTTCAAGAACAGATTGACCCGGTTACCGGTAAAGTGTCAAGGACGATTATTGAAAGCAAGGATGTTGAGGTTCGGCCCAGGATCACCGTTAAAGATAAAGAGGGTAAAGCGGTCAAGTTGCTCAACTCTAAAACCCCAGCCAGGTATTACCTGCCGGTAAACGCGATTCTAACTGTTGATGAGGATGACAACATCATGGCAGGTGATGTTATTGCCAAACTGCCGCGGGCCACCACTAAAACCAAAGATATTACCGGTGGTCTTCCCAGGGTCGCTGAGCTTTTTGAGGTCAGAAAGCCAAAGGATCCGGCAGTGCTGACTGAAATTAATGGCTATGTCACCGTTTCAAAGGGGACTAAAGGCCGTCAAAAGGTCACGGTTAAGCCTGGCGATGTTGGAGAGGCCAAAGAGTATGCCATCCCCAAGGGGCAGCATGTATCAGTGTATGACGGAGATTATGTAAAATCAGGTGATCCGCTGATCGCAGGTTCGGCCAATCCCCAGGATATAATGAACATCAAGGGTGAAGTGGCCCTAGCCAAATACCTGGTTGACGAGGTCCAGGAAGTTTACAGGCTTCAAGGTGTACGAATCAACGATAAGCACATCGAGGTAGTCATTCGCCAGATGATGCGCCGGGTTAAAGTGATCTCCACCGGGGATACTAATTTTATACCCGACGAACAGGTTGATCGTATCCTTTTTGAGGAAACCAATCGCAAAGTGGCTGTGGCAGGTGGTGAGCCGGCCAAGGGAGAACCCTTGATTCTTGGTATTACCAAAGCCTCTTTGTCCACAGATAGCTTTTTGTCTGCAGCCTCTTTTCAGGAAACCACCAAGGTGCTTACTCTTGCAGCCATTGAAGGCAAGTATGACGGGCTTAAGGGGTTGAAAGAAAACGTTATTATGGGTAGACTCATACCGGCTGGTACGGGTTTTCCAGGCTATCGCAATCTGGAAGTGGGATATGGTGAAGTTGCTGAAGTATAGAAAAAATAAAATATTATTGACATTTAGAAAAAGTATAAGTAGAATCAAATATTTTGTCGTGTATGGCGACTTATTAAGTTTGATGAAGGAGCGTGTGGAGTTATGCCGACCATAAATCAATTGGTACGAAAAGGTAGAAAGAAGTCTGAAAAAAAGGTTAGTACGCCGGCTTTGAAGGGCGGACCTCAAAAGCGAGGGGTTTGCACTAGGGTGTATACTTCTACTCCTAAAAAGCCGAACTCAGCTCTAAGGAAGGTTGCAAGGGTTCGTCTGACAACCGGTATGGAAGTCGCAGCTTATATCCCGGGCATGGGGCATAATCTCCAGGAACACTCTGTTGTTCTGGTC
>NZ_DDYV01000242.1:0-5697 GCF_002348205.1 Desulfobacter sp. UBA2225
TGGCCCCTGCCCGGTATGCCATGGCAATGCCGTCCCCTGTGGCGGTATCAGGATTTGAAGTATACAGATAAACCTTTGAACCGCCACCTGTGGCAAGCAAGGTCACCTTAGCGGCAACGGTTTCCACCTTTCCTGTCTCATTATCCAGGACATAAACCCCGCAGCAGATGTTTTCATGCTGGGTTCTGACAAGACCGCTGCGGACACTTGTGGAATAGGTAATCAGGTTGACGGCAACATGGTTTTCCAAAATGGTTATATTTTCATGCTGTTCAACATTGTGTACCAGAACATCTTCAATTTCCTTACCGGTGAGGTCCCGGGCATGGATGATTCTGTTCTGGGAATGCCCGCCCTCCCGGCCTAGAGAGAAATCATATTTCCCGCCGCCCTCCCGGTTGAACCGTGCTCCCAAATCTACCAACTCCCGAATTCTTTCCGGGCCGTTTTCCACCACCATGCGCACCACATCTTCGTCGCAAAGTCCGTCCCCTGCAGCCAGGGTGTCTGCCACATGATTTTCAAAGGAATCTGTTTTGCTGAATACCGCAGCAACGCCGCCCTGGGCAAGTGCCGTATTGGTTTTATATATTTTTTTTTTGGTGATAATGACCACCCTGCCAAACTGTGCAACCTTCAAGGCATAGCTTAAACCGGCAACACCGCTGCCAATGACCAGAAAATCGGTTTCAATCATTTCTCAATACTTTAATATGTTAAATGGTGTGTTAAAAAAATTAAGGATAAATCAGGATAAAAGGGAACCTCTTCTTTTCTTGCGGGTGCTCATTCCGAAAATCAGTCCCACGATAAAAACACCGGCCCCGGAAAGCAACGCAAATTTTACTTCGCTTTTGATGCTTTGTTCAAGGTTTTGAATACGTTCTTCCTGTTCCCGGGACTGTTCCAAAAGCGCTTTATGTTTGATCTCAAGCTTCAGGTAACCTGCGGAAGCATCTTTGAGTTGCTTATATTTCTGCGCAATTTCCGTCAACTCCTTGTTCTGAACCTCCAAGGTTCTTGCAGTTTCTTCTACAGCGGAAAGCTTTGATGCCAGGCGTTCGTTTTCCTGTTTATACCGCTCAACCAAAAGGCTTTTGGGTGCTTCTTCCGTAAGAAAGCGGGTCAGCACCCAGCCGGTTTTCCCGGTTGAATTTCTCACCATAGACCACTCCTTGCCGTATTCCAGAATTTCCAGTTTGACACCTGACGAGGCCATATCCACAACTTTATGGCCGAGACCCGGCCCCGTGCGCATGGTGATCTGGTTTACCCCGGATACATAAAAAGTCTTTGCATAAATGCAAGTTGTTATAGAAAAAAAGAAAAAACAAGTAAGGATCAGATATTTTACTCTCATTTTTTATCCTCTTTCGTTAAGTTAGGTACCCTTACCATTGAAACGGCCAATTATCAAGGAAAACCCTTGCTTGGACGAAAAGTCACCCGTCTGCGGCGTTATATCCGGGTAACTTTTCATTCAAACACGGTATCCGTTCAGGAACGCAACAGACGACACACCGCTGTCATCCCCCCGATTTATTTTTTACTGACCATTCAGTAAATTTTATTGACAATACAATTTTGTCAATGTAAAAAACACTTAAATTGTAATTTTTAATATTAAATAAAAAAATGAACGCAAAATAAAACTCCTATTGAGGCTGACTGTTCATGGCAATTAGAAAAAATCGAAATGCTGAAACGCGGAAACCTGAAATTCTTGAAGGATATTATCAGGTTTTAATTGAGAAAGGGTTTGAAGGCAGTTCCATTGGAAAGATTGCCCAGCACCTGAATCTCCATTCCACCCTGATCCTTCACTACTTCAAGAACAAGGACAACCTGCAGCGCGAGCTCATAGAATTTCTGATCACCAAGTACAAGGCTGAACACATGCTGGAGTTTGATTTGATAGAAGACAGCGCCCGACGGTTTGACGCAATGATGGATCTGATTTTCAGCTTTAAATGGAACCGGACCGTAGATCCGGGCGTTCATTTTGGCTTTTATTATAAAAGCTTCAGGGATGAAGGTATTCGAAAGGTTTTCAAAGACATGTTCCGCTGGCTTAGTGATTATCTGTATAACGCATTTATCTTATTTAATAAAGACAGTATTATTAAGGTCACGGACGAACGTAAGGCTGCTGAATATGTCCTCACCCTCATGAAAGGCTTGGAGTTTCATGCCCATTTCTTAAATGAGGGCCGGCCCTTTGAAGATTTTGCAAATACAGCCAAAACGGCAACCATAGCGATGTTAAAAAACGGCACATTTTAATGCCCCCCCCCATAGTGACAGCGGTCAGAAAAAATCATTCCAGCTTATTCACTGACCATTCAGTAAAATACAACAGACTCAGGTGACAACATGGATTATTGCTTGGAAGCGCTTGCTTTACACAAAAATTATGGCGAGGTGAAAGCCCTTGACAATGTGGATCTGCGCATCAACCAAGGAGAACTTTTTACTCTTCTTGGTCCGTCCGGCTGTGGCAAAACCACCCTTTTAAGGATTATTGCAGGTCTTGAAACCGCATCCGACGGCAATCTGTTTTTAAACGGAAAGCCCATTCTTGATATTCCGGCCAATAAACGCCCGGTGAACACGGTTTTTCAAAGTTATGCGCTTTTCCCGCATCTGAAGAATTACGACAATATTGCCTTTGGCCTGCGCTCACAAAAAGTGCCGGAAACACAAATTGCCCCCAGGGTGGCAAAGATGCTGGAGATGCTGGAGCTTGAAAAATTTGCAGACCGTTACCCGGACCAGCTCTCCGGCGGACAGCGCCAGCGGGTCTCGATGGCCCGGGCCCTGATCTGTGAGCCGGAAATTCTGCTGTTGGATGAGCCCATGTCTGCCCTGGACGCCAAGTTGCGGGTCCAGCTTCAGGAACAGCTCCGCCGGTTGCAGCTGCGGCTTAAAAAAAATTTCATCCTGGTCACCCATGACCAGGAAGAGGCGTTAACGGTTTCCGACCGTATTGCCGTCATGAAAGAGGGACATATCCTGCAGTGCGGCACGCCTTCGGAAATTTACAACCACCCCAACTGCCGGTTTGTTGCCGAATTCATCGGCACTGCAAATATTTTTGACGTTGAACGCCAGGGCAATATCCTTGAGTCAAAATTTGGTCAATTTGTACCAAAAACAATGCCTGAATGGAAAAAGGGCTCCCTGGTCATCCGGCCCGAAGGCATCAGACTGCGCCCGGAAAAACCGGCACAGAACGGCATTCGGTCCCGTGTCATTGAAAAATACTACCGGGGTACCTATCAGAACATCACCCTTGAAACCGGCAACCTGCGCATGAGAACAGCCCCCCACCGCAAAATAGAAATCGGAGATGAGATCTGGGTGGAACTGCTTCAAGAATCCCTGGTGACCATAGATGATTGATCATTTTTGAATATGAATACATAAAAATTCAAGGAGTTACAGGTCGGTGAAAATCATAGATAAACCAGAAATACTCTACGGTGAACTGTCAACACCAAGAAAAATAAGAACCAGGGGACTTCTGCGCATTTCTCCGGGCATGTTGTGGATCATGCTCTTTCTTTCCATACCCGCATTGTCATTGATTGTGATCAGCTTTACCACCCGGGGCGCGTACGGAGAGATAGAATGGGTTTTTACCCTTGAAAATTATAAACGGCTGGCAGGTTACAGCCTGTTCGGCTGGAGCCCGGATTACCTGAAGATTTTGCTGCGCTCAATCATTGCCGGATTGATCACCACAGTGGTCTGCATCATTTTGTCCTACCCCTTAGCCTTTTTTATCTCAACACGGGACAAGTCAACCCGGTACCTGTGGCTCACGGCCCTGATTATTCCCTTCTGGACCAACCTGGTGATCCGGACCTATGCCTGGCAGATTGTTCTTGCACCGGATCTTCCCATTGCAAAGCTTGCGGCTCTGCTGCACCTTGTCCCGCCGGGAAGCCCTTTGTACCCCAGCTCCTTTGCGGTTTATATCGGCATGATCAGCGCATTTCTGCCCTTTGTGGCCCTGCCCCTGTATTCCAGCGTAGAAAAACTGGACTGGAGCCTGGTTGAGGCAGCCAATGACCTGTACTGCGGCAAATGGCGGGTCTTTCACCAGGCTATTTTACCCCAGACCCTGCCCGGACTTTCTGTGGGGGCTATTCTGACCTTTGTACCGGCCATGGGCATCTTCCTGATCCCGGATCTTTTAGGCGGCGCCAAATATATGCTGGTGGGCAACCTGATCCAGCAACAGTTCGGTAAAAGCCGTGACTGGCCCTTTGGTGCGGCTGTCAGTCTTGCGCTCATGTCTTTAACCCTGATTGCCCTGGTCATTTTGAACCGCAGAGGCGCTAAAATGCAGGTGCTATAATGTTCAAGCTGAATATACACTACAAAATTCTGGCCATTGCCACCTATCTGTTTCTTTACACACCGTTGCTGGCCGTCATGGTCTACTCTTTCAACAAGTCGCGTTTCGGCATCCACTGGGGCGGATTGAGCCTGGACTGGTATGTCAAACTGCTCCATGATGACCTGGTCATTGAGGCCTGTATCAACACCGCTGTTTTGGCAGTGGTCTCCACCATAATCGCCACCATCCTGGGCACCACCCTTGCCATGGGTCTGGCCCGTTATCCATGGTCAAAAAAGGTGATGACCTTTTTTGACATCAACCTGTATCTGCCGGTCGTCACCCCGGAAATTGTTTTTGCCGGCGCCCTTGTTGTTGCATTTACCTGCCTGCGGTCTATCTCTTCCATATTTGAACCCGGACTTGTGACCATGATCATCGGGCACGTCACCTTCCAGGTGGCCTTTGTCGCCCTGGTCGTCAGAAGCCGGCTTGCGTCTTTCAACAACGAAATTGAAGAGGCCTCAAGGGATCTGTATGCCTCCAACTGGTATACCTTCCGCCATGTGCTGCTGCCGCTGATGATGCCGGGCATCGTGTCCGGGGCCATGCTGGCCTTAACCCTGTCCCTTGACGACTTTATCATCAGCTTTTTCACGGCCGGGCCCACATCGGTCACCCTGCCCCTTTATATTTACGGTGAAGTGCATCGGGGGATTACGCCCAAAATCCATGCCCTGTCAACCGTGGGGATTTTTGTAACCATTGCACTGGTAATCCTGTCACAACGGATCTCCAGCAAAGATAATTAAACAACAAAAGGAGAGAACAATGAAAAAATTAACCTTAATCGTATTGCTGATGTTTGCCTTGTTCCTGCAGTTCCCGGCTGCCTCTTTTGCTGCGGATGAACTTCGCGTTCTGATCTGGAGTGAATACATGCCCGAGGACTTTATGGACAACTTTAAAAAAGATACCGGTATCAAAAGCCGAGTGGAGCTCTACGAGTCCACGGAAGAGCTTGTGGCCAAACTGCAGGCCGGCGGTGTAAAGCAGTATGACGTGGTTGTCCCGTCCGACTACATCATCAACACCATGATCAAGCTGAACCTGCTCCAAAAGCTTGACCATTCCAAACTGCCCAACCTGGTCAACCTGGAAGACTCTTTCAAAAACACCGCATACGATCCGGGCAATGAGTACACCGCACCCTATCAGTGGGGCACCGTGGGTATGCTCTATAATAAAGAGAAGCTGGGAGCCGATTATGTGGCGTCAACGGCTCTGTTCTTTGATCCGGCCTCCCGCAAGGGTCCTGTGGTCATGATTGACTCCATCCGGGAAATGCTGGG
>NZ_DDYV01000128.1:0-3647 GCF_002348205.1 Desulfobacter sp. UBA2225
GCCGCCAAGGACTCCTGGTGGACCCGGGATCAGTTCGCCTTTTTAAAGGATATGCAGGCCGAGTATAATACGCCTGTGAAAAAACTTGCATTTGTTTATGAAAACGGCGACTGGGGAAAAGGCATGGCAGGCCAGTGGAAAAAGCTGGCAGCAGAAAACGGATATGAGGTGGTGCTGGACGAACCCTATCCTTCAACCGCCACCGACCTGAGCCCTGTGGTCCAGAAGATCAGACGCTCCAGGGCAGAGGTGCTTTTACTGGTTTCCAATGCTGCGGACGCTATCTTGCTGACCAACACACTGGCTGAATACAAGGTACGCTTAAAAGCCATTGTGGCCACCGGCGGCGGACATGCTGACCCCTTCTTTATTAAGGCCGTGGGTAAAAACGCCCAGTACCTTTTTGATATTGTGGAGTGGGAAACCGACATCAACAAACCCGGCGCCAAAGAGACCAACGAAAAATACAATGCCAGATACGGCTATAACCTCACCGGAGAGGCGGTGGACGCGTATGTCTCCATGTACGTGATCAAAGATGCCCTGGAACGTGCGGCAAGCTTCGATAAAGAGGCCATCCGCAAGGCCCTGGCTGAAACCAACCTCACCTCAGGTCCCGGCATGATCGTGGGTTATGATGCGGTTCAGTTCGACAGCAGCGGTCAGAACTCCCACGCATCTCCGGTGATTGTGCAGATTAATGATGTCGGCAACGGCCTCGAAAGAATTACCGTATGGCCCAAAAGTGCCAGACGCGCGGGATACACCCCAGTTTTTCCCAAACCATAAACCTGCCCATCCCAATGCCCCGCTTTGAAACGGTCAACATCTTTTCAAAGCGGGACATAAGCGTCCGGAGAAAAAAATGATCTATTTAATTGAAGATACAATCAACGGCATCCTGATGGGATCGATTTACGGGCTGACCGCCCTTGGCTTGACCATCATTTTCGGAGTGCTCAAGGTGGTCAACTTTGCCCACGGTACCCTTTTGATGGTCAGCATGTACGCCGCCTACTGGACTGTCACCCTGTCAGGGTTTCATCCCTACCTTGTCCTGATTATAGTTGTTCCGGTGATGTATGTCTTTGGATACTACCTGCAGGATATTGTGATAAAGCCTATTTTCAAGGCGGAAAAGAATGTCCGGGAACCCAGTACGGTGATTATCGTCACCACCGGGGTGTGGTATGTGCTGGACAACCTGACCCTGATGATTTTTGGACCCCAGTACCGTTCTCTTCCGGATAACTCGCTTCAGGGAAAAATGATAGAGCTCGGGGATATATTTATCTCCGTTCCCAAATTGTGGGGGGCCGTTACCGCTGTGGCAACCGCCTATGCCGTTTACTACTTTTTTCAAAAAACACGGACAGGGCGTGCCATCAGGGCATGCAGTCTTGACCGCAATGCGGCCAGTCTGTCCGGCATTAACCAGTATAAAATATACAACATGGCCTTTGGTCTCGGCACGGCCGTGACCGGTATTGCCGCCGTCACCCTGGTTCCCTTCTACAACACCTTCCCTTCCGTGGGGGTTTTGTTTGATATCAAAGGGTTTATTATTGTGGTGCTAGGCGGGTTAGGCTCCATTCCCGGAGCCATCATCGGCGGGATCATTGTCGGGGTCATCGAATCCGTGGGCCCCCAGTTCATGACCGCCACATGGACTGAGGCCATTGTATACGGTCTGTTTCTTCTGGTCCTTTTTGTTAAACCCTCAGGATTGTTCGGAGTAAAATATGACTGGTAAACCCATGACAGGCACAGGGGAGAACAGCGCCCTTTACGAGACTGATGCCGCCTTTCTTGACAGGTCTGCTTTGGCCCGGCAGGTGGTCAAGGACACCATCAACAAGGTACTGCTCGGGGCGGTGGTGATCCTGGTGCTGGCATTGCCGGCTCTCATCAGCAGTCCCACCTGGCTGCATATCATTGTTTTGATATTTTTTTACGCCTATCTGACCACCTCCTGGAACATGGTGGGCGGATTTGCAGGCGTGCTGCCTTTGGGGCATGCCGTATTTTTGGGCATCGGCGCATATACCTCAACAGTGCTTTCCCTCCAGTACGGGATCAGTCCCTGGCTCGGCATGTTCGTCGGCGGTCTTTTAGCGGTTGCCGCCGGCATGGTTATCGGGCTGCCCACCTTAAAGATGCGCGGGGCCTACTTTGCCCTGGCAACCATCGCTTTTGCCGAAGGCGTGCGCGTTATGGTTGAGAACATAGAATACCTGGGACCGTTCAAACTTAATGGTCCCCGGGGCTTGCAGATTCCGCCCTTGAATATTGGTTGGGCCAATTTTATGTTTTCATCCAAGGTTCCGTATTACTACATTATCTTGGGGCTGCTGCTGATTATTCTCTTGTTGACCTGGGCGGTTTCCAGGTCCAAGCTTGGATATTACCTGACCGCCGGCGGAGAGGAACCGGAAGCGGCCCAGGCTTTAGGCGTCAATGTCTCCCGGGCCAAGGTGATTGCCATGGCGTTAAGCTGCTTTTTTACAGCCCTGGCCGGTACATTCTATGCCCAGTTCTCCTTGTTTATTCACCCCAAAAGTACGATTTCCCTTGATATTTCCTTTGAGATTGCCTTTATCGCTTTGATCGGCGGCAGAGGTTCCATTGCAGGGCCGGTTTTAGGCGCACTGCTGCTTCGGCCGGTCAGTGATCTGTCAAGAATTTACTTTGGAGATATTTTGCCGGGCATGCATCTGGTGATATACGGCGTTGTACTCATTCTTGTGATGATCTATCAACCCCGGGGACTGCAGGAACCCTTGACCCGGATATACGACAGGGTTGTAAACCGTATGGCCGATGGCTTTATCAAAGGAGGGGATATAAATGAGTCTTCTTGAATTAAAGGATGTGACCAAACAGTTTGGGGGCCTTACAGCGGTGGACAGCTTGAGTCTGTCCATGAAAAAAGGCGAAATTCTGGGACTCATTGGTCCCAATGGTGCCGGAAAATCCACGGCATTTAACTGCATTGCAGGGGTGTTTCCCCCCACAAAAGGCAAGGTGGTTTTTGACGGGCAGGTGATCAATGGTCAAAAGCCCTGGGATCTGTGCAAAAAGGGACTGGCTCGCACATTTCAGATCGTGAAGCCCTTTGCGTCCAAAAGCGTACTTTATAATGTTACGGTGGGGGCCTTTGCCACGACCTCCAGCAGGGCCGAAGCCGAGGCAAAGGCCATCCAGGTGCTGCAACTGCTCAATTTTGACGATAAAAAGGATGCCAAATCATCGGATCTGACCATCGCCGACAGAAAACGCCTGGAGATCGCCAGGGCCCTGGCCACAGAGCCGCGACTGCTGCTTTTGGATGAGGTAATGGCAGGCTTGCGGCCGGCGGAGGTGGATGAAATGGTTGAAATTATAAGGTTTTTGCGTGAGCAGGGCATTACCATTCTGGTGATTGAGCATATCATGCGGGCCATTATGGCGTTATCCGACCGTATTGTCGTCATCCATTTCGGGAAAAAAATTGCACAAGGGACGCCCAAAGCGGTGGCGTCCGACGAAAATGTGATCAAAGCATATCTGGGAGATGAATATGGGGTTTCTTGAGGTAAATAATATTGATGTCAGATCAAAAAGGACCTGGACATCCCCATAGCTGACATCAATATTATTTACCTCAA
>NZ_DDYV01000100.1:0-4628 GCF_002348205.1 Desulfobacter sp. UBA2225
CATGTGATCCAGCATGTCATTCCCGATGACCTGTCCCGAAGGACCTGTTTTCCGGGCGGCAATGTAGCACTCCACCCCGGCACCGCAGCCAAGATCAACCACGGTATCACCCAAAGCGATGCCTGCGTCCAGGACCGGGCTTCCGCACCCATAGGAGCGAATCCTGGCGGATTTGGGAATATGGGACATTTCCGCATCGGGATAGCAGACCGGATTGGTGATGTCCGTATTCTCCTGTTGTGCGGCAGCCGAATAAAATTGCCCCACAACGCCATGGGTATCGGCCAGGGTGAGTACGCAATTGGAGTGGGTCAGGGCCACAACTTCACCTTCCTTTTCACAGTGCAGCAACTTCTCGCCCATTTTTCGCCGGATCTGGGGCCAGGGCGCTTCTTTGGTAACTTGAGCCGACTCAACCATTAACCACACTGCCAGGCGGCTATGCAAGGGCAGGTAGGGGTCATGACCCAGGTATGATCCGCCGTTATGGAAGCTGTGATCAATGTCCGGACCGCCAACAATGTATTTTAAAGGATTGTCCCCATAGACGGGATCATCCTTCACCGATAAACTTCGCAGGGTTCCAAGGACGTCACTGTTTCGCCAGATCGTCTCCAATCCCTGGGAAACATGGCCGCATACGGTCTCTTGACGGTCGATCAGGGCCGGGGTAGGGTAGATCATGCCGTCTGGGCCCAGTGCCAGCGACTCCCACCCGGCATTGCCCAGGTCGTATTTGGTGCCTGGGGTGGAGAAGACCCTGGCGGCCAGGTTGGTGATATTATCAATGGACAGATCGTGGGCTGCTGCCATATCCTGGGCCTCAATCAAATAATTGAACAGCTCAGCCATGGGCACCGCCGGCTGGGCCGATGCCCGCCCTGTGGTTAAAAGCCACATGTAATGGATGGCGTTAATCGAAAACTCTACCCCCAGCTCTACCATCTTTGTCATCTGATGGAAATTGTCCGGGTGCACCACCATGGAGAGGGTGGTTATAATATTCGATCCTTTTAGAGTGGCAAGGCCGGCGGTTGTTTTGGCAAATGCCCCGGTGCCTCTTAAGCGATCGTTGGTCTCTTCAAGACCATCCAGGCTGACCTGGAGAAACAGGCGTTCACACGGCAACGTCTTGAAGAAAGCAAGGTGGGCCGGTATCAATATTCCGTTGGTTAAAATCACGAGCAGGGTGTCGGGATATTCATTTAAAATCAGCCGGCAAATTTTCTGGAAATCGGGGTGTACCAGGGGTTCTCCGCCGGTTAAATAAAAAATCCGGGTGCCCAGGCCGTAAGCCTGGAAGACCGTGGCGGTGATCATGTCGAAATCCATGGTCCGGCTTGTTTTGGATGAACAGGAAAAGAGGCAGTGGCGGCAGGCAAGATTGCATTTATCAGTGATATGCAGCCAGAACTCCTTTAACGATTTAAGGGTCAATGCGTGGGCACGGCCCTTGTAATCGGCTGTGTCCGGTGATTTTAATAAGGAGAGAAACTGGGATTCACGGACGATGGCGCTAAAATCTGTATCACCGGGTGCCAATGAAGCCCCCGGATACTGTTTTCTCCCGTCCTGATTTTTGGAAGAGATAAGCTTTTGAAGCAGCCGGTCTCCTGCGGTACTGGGGACGATCCAGTCCACAGATTCGGGGTTGATATATACGGCGGTGTTGTCCTGTTCAAGTCTGATCCAGCTATGATATTGATCTGTGTCCAAGGTGTGTACTCCCATTGTGATTGTGCAAGTATCAAGATTCAAAAAACAATTATTTACGCTGCCAGGCCAAAAACCGTTCAATAATCCCTATCGCAGTTTTCGGCACCCGGGCTCTTTTCCAGGCACCCGCAGCAAATCGGCCGGACTCTGCCAGGGTCGGGTAAATATGTATGGTGCCAAGGATTTTATTAAGTCCGATATTGTATTTCATGGCCAAAATAAATTCATGGATCAAATCTCCGGCATGGGACCCCACAATGGTCACCCCCAGGATTTTGTCTTTTTGGGGAACGGTCAGCACCTTGACAAATCCCCGGGCTTCGGAGTCGGCAATGGCCCGGTCCAGATCGTCAATCGCGTAGCGGGTCATCTCGTAGGGAATATCGGCGGCAAGACAATCTTTTTCGTTCATTCCCACCCGTGCCACTTCGGGATCGGTAAACGTACACCAGGGGATCACCCTGTAGTCTGCCGTGAATTTTTTAAAAGACCCGAACAATGCGTTTACAGAGGCATACCAGGCCTGGTGAGCGGCCACATGGGTGAATTGATAAGGGCCGGCAACATCACCGGCCGCATAAATATTGGGCATGGTGGTCTGCAGCCATTTATTGGTTTTAATGGTACCATTGGGGTTCAGCGCCACCCCCAGTTTTTCCAGCCCAAACCCTTGGGAATTGGCCACACGGCCCAAGGCAATCAAAAGGGCGTCAAACGGAACGGGCACTTCTTGTCCATCCGAATTTCGGGTACAGATCAGTTTTTTTTCGTCATTGTCCACCCGGATCTCCTTTGTCGTGTGCCCGGTGAGGACCCGAATGCCCTCCTGGATGAAGGTCTCTTGGATGAAATCGGACACATCGTCATCTTCCCGGCCCATGATCCGGACAGCTCTGCCTACCAGGGTAACCTGGGCACCTAAACGGGCAAAGGCCTGGCTGATTTCGCACCCGATGGGACCGCCCCCCAGCACCACCAGCCTTTGGGGTAAATCTCTCAAAGACCAGACCGTATCAGAGGTGAGATACTGCACCTGGTCAAGGCCGGGGATGGCCGGAACCATCGGCCGGGCCCCCGTTGCCACGACAATGCTGCGGGTGGTGATGACTTTACCGTTCACCTGAATTTTATATGGGGAGATGATATGGGCCTCGCCCCGGATGCAATCGACCCCGAGTTGGGTATACCGCTCCACAGAATCATGGGGTTCTATTTTTTTGATGATCTTTTCCACTCGCTCCATGACCGTTTTAAAATGGAAGTCAATATGGGTATGTTCAAAACCAAACTCCTTGGCCCTTTTGGCATACGAGAGTATTTTTGCGCTGCGCAGCAAGGCTTTGCTGGGCACACACCCGGTGTTCAGGCAATCTCCCCCCATTTTGTCCTTTTCCACCAATGCCACACCCGCCTTTACAGCCGCTGCAATATAAGAGGTCACAAGACCTGCGGAACCGGCACCGATAACCACCAGGTTGTAGTCAAATTTTGAAGGCTTGGAAAATTTTGCCATGACCCGCCGGTTTTTCAAAAAGCCTGTGAACGCCTTTGCCATCCAGGGGAAAAGTCCCAAAATGGCAAAGGAAGCGAGCAATGGAAAGGAGAGAATCCCGGATGCGCTTTCCACCTGGGATAACCGGGTGCCGGCATTGATGTAAGCAAGGGTCCCTGGAAGCATGCCCAGCTGACTTACGATGTAGAATATGCCCGTTTTAATGGGGGTCAGTCCCATGAGAAGGTTGATGACAAAAAAGGGAAACACCGGCACAAGGCGCAGGGTGAAAAGATAAAAGGGACCGTCGGTTTCAATTCCCTCATTTATTTTTTTGAGCCGGTCGGAAAATCGATCCTGGATGTACTCCCTTAACAGAAATCGGGACGCAAGAAATGCCAGGGTCGCACCGATGGTGCTGGCAAAGGAGACAATGATTGTGCCGGTCCAAAGCCCAAACACGGCACCGCCTGCCAGGGTCATCACCGCGGCTCCCGGAAGTGACAGGGCTGTTATAACGATATAGACCGCCGCATAGATGAAGATGGTTAGAGTTGTGTTTTCGACATAAACATGTTCCATGGCGGCTTGTTGGGATTTAAGAGCCTCGAAGGTCAGGTGCCGGTGAAGATCCAATGAAAAAAACAGGATAACGCCCAGGATAAATGTTCCAAGAATGAGTACCTTAAAGAGTTTTTGATTCATTTTATATCCAATTCCATTAAAACGTTTAGGAAGGCGGAAAATGATGCAAGTCCACCCGGGCAAAACAGTATGCCGGCAATGACTGAACCGGAAACTATTGTCTGTGACTCAGTTACTAAAAAATAGCATGTAGCCGCCATGCCGTAAATGTTGTTTTCAGATTGTGTGGTTCACAAATCCCTCACAAGAGTGTTTTCATTTGACTGGTTCCTGCAAGGGCCGTTATGATTGAAACAAATCATTGGAGGCCCGGACTGGACAACAAGATCTCATGTCGGAACACCTAAATCGAAAGGAGCCCCATGCAGAAAAAAATTCTTGTGGTGGAAGACAATGCCGAGCTTTCCGACCTTCTCCTTCTTCATCTCTCCGACCAGTTCTGGCAGGTGGATCTGGCCCGTGACGGCTTTACCGGATATAAGAAGGCGGCAGGCGGGGGTTACGATCTCATCGTCCTGGACATTATGCTGCCGGGCATGGACGGCATCGAGATTCTTAAAAGCATTCGGGGCATGGGCCTGGTCATTCCAGTGCTCATGCTGACCTCGAAGTCTTCCGAGATCGACAGGATTCTCGGTATAGAACTCGGGGCGGATGACTATATTACCAAGCCCTTTTCCATCCGGGAACTCGTTGCCCGGATCAAATCCATATTCCGGCGTATGGAAAACCTCTCCGTCATGAAGAAGAGCGCGTCAGAATACATCATCCAGGC
>NZ_DDYV01000105.1:0-10044 GCF_002348205.1 Desulfobacter sp. UBA2225
CAGTATTTCTGAGATAAATCCTGAGCAGATCAGGGTAATAAAATATCCCGAGGCAGAGACCAAAAAAAGGGAGCCTGCTTGGTCGCCTGTCAGGGACATGTCCTGTAGAATAGTAGGTAAAAGTGGGGATATGATAATACGAATGCTAAAGTTCAAAAAAAATATAGCGGTCAGAAAAAGTAAGGGACGCAGCTGCGATTGAAATGTCTGTGTGTTGTTCATAAGAGGTCCGATCTGGTATTGGTTTTCCCAGGCGCTAAGATTAATAGAACTCTTAGACTTTCTAAGAAAGTCTGGGTAAGTTACTTAGAACTTTCAAGCTTTGTTTTCGGCTATGCCTATCAGTGGATATGTCAGGGTCAGCCCATGGCGGTTATATCAGAATTGCCTTTGATTCTGGGACGTCCATTAACACTCACGACGGTTTTTTCCAAGTTTGATGTATTTTGCATCAATGTGTGGCTTTACAGATCTGATTCCTAATCTATTATCCGGAGATTTTCAATGACATATGACACCAGTTCAATTCTTTTTGCATTAAGTCTGACGCTTTTTGCCGGGCTTTCCACCGGTATCGGAAGTGCGCTGGCTTTTTTTACCCGGACAACAAATGTTCGTTTTCTTACTGCTTCTCTGGGGTTTTCGGCGGGGGTAATGATCTATGTCTCCATGATCGAGATCTTTGTTAAGGCTCGGGATAGTTTGAGCACTGCGGCAGGAGAAAGTAAAGGCTATTTGATAACCACATTCGCTTTTTTTTGCGGCATATTATTGATCGCAATTATTGATAAGCTGGTTCCTTCATTTGAGAATCCTCATGAGGTGCGGGGAATTGAAGAAATGTCAGGGGCTGCTGCTGAGGAAGACAAGAGAAGAAACCTGAAACGCATGGGGATTTTTTCAGCCATCGCCATAGGCATACACAACTTTCCCGAAGGGCTTGCCACGTTTGTTGCCGGTCTGCAGGACCCGACTCTGGGTGTGAGCATTGCCGTGGCTGTCGCCATCCATAACATCCCTGAGGGGATTGCCGTATCCGTACCACTTTATTATGCGACAGGCAGTAGAAAAAAAGCATTTTGTCTTTCATTTCTTTCCGGACTTTCAGAGCCTGTCGGGGCTTTGGTCGGATATTTTTTGATTTTCAGGTACATGAATGATTACGTGTTCGGATTCCTGTTTGCCATGGTGGCTGGAATTATGGTCTTTATTTCCCTGGATGAACTGCTGCCTACAGCAGAAAATTATGGGGAACATCATATCGCTATGTATGGGGTGGTGGCCGGCATGATTGTTATGGCCACCAGCCTGGTTCTTTTTGCTTAGGATTATTATATATTTGTTTTAAATTACCCCGATAAATTTTTAGCATATGTTTGCCTTTATCTTTAGTATCGTATAAATCAAATCTGGCCACAATATGGGCATCACAACTAAAATCAAAGTAAAATGCGGTAAAACTTATGGCGCACAGTGATTCTTTAGGCATCCCGGAAAATCCTCAAAATCAGCATCCATGTAAACTTGAAATCTTTTCAGACTATATCTGACCCTGGTGCTACTTCAGTACCGGGAGTATTGATAAATTAAGGAAGACGTACGATATCGAAGTAAAGTGGCGGGCCTATCCGCTGCAGCCGGATGTGCCTGAACAAGGATTGCCCATGGCGCGTCTGTTAGAAAAAAAAGGCCTGCTGGTGACCCCGGAACAGGTGACCGCCAGTCTTAAATCCACGGCACAAAGCTTTGACCTGCCCTTCGGGGAGGGAAAAATGGTTTATAATTCCCGTCTGGCCCAGGAGGTCGGCCTCTGGGCCCAGGCGCGCGGCCGGGCCCATCAGTTTCACGATGCCGCTTTCAAGGCCTATTTTGTGGATGGCAGGAACCTGGCTGACAAAGCGGTGATCCTGGATTTAGTGGCCTTAGCCGGTCTGGATGTGGTACAGGCAGAAAAAATCATTGCGTTAAGATCCTATGCCGATGCTGTGGACCGGGACTGGGCAAAGGCCAGGGAACTTGAACTTGTGGCTGCCCCCACCTTTTTTATCAAAGACAGAAGGCTTGTGGGAGCAAAACCTTATCAGGTTCTTGAACAAATGGTGGCAGAAGTGGTGGGTCAGGTTCAGGGCTGCCTGTAATTTTCGCAGTGATTTTAAAACTGATTCAACACATATGGCAGATTAGGGATTCGCTAAAAATGAAGTGATGCGTGCAGACTCAAAAAAAATGCGGATGAATAGTTATGGATCTTTTTTAATCGCGATAAGATGCTGTGTTTCTAATAAAAAACAGCTAACCAGATTGTTATGCTATCTGGGTCTGTTCGTGTGACCTTATGTTTTGTGTGAGCCGGAATGTTAAGATAGTCCCCTTTATTTAACAAGCGTTCTCCCTCGTTTTCGAACAGAATTGTACCTGAACCTTTTAATACAAGCACCCATTCGTTCTCATCTTGGCTATACCACCCGGATTCAGGTGACGTGTGGCCCAAAGACACAATACGTTCGATCCGAATGTTTTCCCCTTTAAGCAAATCAGTGAACTGTTCAGTCGGCAAGTTGTCAGGAACATTTTCAAACAGGTTCTCCATTTAAACGTCCCAATGTTTAAGCCGTTGGGCATCCGGTGCCTTATTCATCACTTTCATGGCGCAGGGAATCAATGAATTTTTTCAATGGCTTCAGGTAAGGGATGATGATGACTACACAGATGGCGACAAAAACATACTGAAGCATTGCAAACCGGTGTTCCAGAGCATCAAAACCATAGCACCAGGCCACGATGGCTGTCAGGGTGCCCAGGCCCGCCGCACTGAAGTTGCTGAACAGACGCATCCTGAGCATATAACCGATGATGGTTCCCACGACAGGGCCTGTGACGGGCAGGGGGGCCATCACAAAAGTAAATATTCCGATCCAGCCCCAGCGCGCTATTTTTTCTTTTTTGTCCTCAGCCTTTTCCTTGAGCATGCTCATGGCTCTTTTGATCCAGGCCGCTTTGAATATACCGTTGGTGCTTAAAGCAAAGCTTGCATAGGTATAGCAGACAATCAGACATTCCACATAAAAATTTAAGGCAATGGTGGTAACAGGGTCAACGCCGTTAAGGATGCAAAGGCCGATGGCTCCGGCCCGGCTGCCCACACAGTGGGTAATGAACACTACCAAAGCAACCTCGGCACCCGGCGAACCCTGGACCGTGCCAACGATAACATAAATAAGGAACAGGGCGGTCAGCACAAAACCGGCCACAAGGACCCGGCCTTCAACTGTGTTTAAAAGAAATTTTTTCATTTCTAAATTTTTTTCAATCTTTTTTTTTGAAGACCGTTTATAAAGTATGCTTGGATCATTGTCAAGACGGACTGTAATAATAGCAGGTTACCGTTTAATACCTACAAATAGGGTGACAATGCCCAGGGTCATCTCCTTGAACCGGATATCCTTAAAGCCTGCTGCTTTCATCTGATTTGCAAAGGAGACAGGATCGGGGAATTTTAATACGGACTCAGGCAGATACGCGTAAGCATTGCCGTGTTTTGAAAAAAAAGAGCCGATTATGGGCAATATTTTTTGAAAGTACAACAGGTAAAACCTTCGCATTAATCCCTTTTGGGGTGTGGTCAATTCCAGGATGATGATTCTGCCTCCCGGTTTCAGGGTGCGGTAAAATTCCTTCATGGCCCCGGTGCGGTTCATGATATTGCGGATGCCAAAGGCCATGAAACCTGCGTCAAACTGCTGATTTCTTACAGGCAGGTTCAACGCATCGCCGTTGACAAGGCAAATGGCTTGACCCCTGGGACCATTTAGTTTCCTTTTGCCAAGGGCCAGCATGCCAAAGGAGAAATCCAGTCCGGTAATTGATGTTCGGCCCTTGAGAAACCGGCTGACTTCAATGCCCACATCACAGGTCCCGCAGGCTGCATCCAACACTGCAGCGCCGGATTTTAATTGTGCAGCCTTGACCATTTCCCTTCGCCAGTAAACATCCTGGCGCATGCTGAGCAGTCGGTTTAAAAAATCATATTTGGGTGCAATTTTGTCAAACATTTCTTTGACAAAATCCAGTTCTTGGTTCATCGTTGACAACTTTAGAATCTGAGTTATTTTAAATTGTTTATTTTAGTCAAAGCAAGTTTGGAAGCTATCATACAACCGGGTTAAACACAATTATAAATGAACTAAAGCACTATCGGGCACTAATATGAGTGAAAAACGAGATTACTATGAAATCCTTGGGGTAAGCCGGGATACAGATAAAACCACGCTGAAAAAAGCCTACAGAAAGCTTGCAATCAAATATCATCCGGACAAGAATCCGGATAATAAAGAGGCTGAAGAAAAATTTAAAGAAGCGTCTGAAGCCTATGAAGTTTTGAACGACGACGGGAAACGCCGGATTTATGACCAGTTTGGCCACCAGGGACTTGAAGGCGCCGGCCATTCAGGTCCCAGCGGATTTGAGGATATCTTTTCAAGTTTCGGGGATATTTTTGAAGATTTTTTTGGTTTTGGCGGCGGGCGTGGCAGCAGCCGGGCCAGGCGGGGATCTGATCTGCGCTATGACATGACCATTGATTTTATGGAGGCTGCCTTTGGTACGGAAAAAACCATTTCCATACCAAAGCGGGAAACCTGTGACGAGTGTAACGGGTCCGGTGCCGCACCCGGCTCCTCTGCGGAAACCTGCGCCCAATGCCGGGGCACGGGGCAGTATATTCAGAACCAGGGTTTTTTCAAAGTCAAAACAACCTGTCCCTATTGCAAAGGCAGGGGGACAATTATCCCCAATCCCTGTCCCAAATGCCGGGGCGGCGGCCGTATGGAAATCAACCGCAAGGTTCAGGTCAAAATTCCTGCCGGTGTGGATGTGGGGTCAAAGTTGCGGCTTACCGGAGAAGGAGAGTCGTCCAGCACGCCTAACGGCCCTTCAGGTGATCTTTATGTGGTGATTAATGTCAAACCCCACAAGTTTTTTCAGCGGGACAAAACCGATATTGTCTGCGCCATTGATATCTCTTTTATCCAGGCCGCACTTGGTGCTGAAATTAACGTACCTACGCTGGTGGGAGAAAAGAACCTGACAATCCCCGCCGGAACCCAGTATGGAGAGTCTTTCCAGTTTAAAGGGGAGGGTATTGCCTCTTTGAGAACCGGCCGGAGAGGAGACCAGATTATCAAGGTGATCGTCAAAACGCCTACCAAACTGAACCAGAAACAAAAAACGCTGCTCGAAGAGTTTGACAAACTTGATGCAAATAAAATATCAAACAAGCTGAAAAATTTGTTTAAAAATTTGTGATGGAAAAACAATCGGATGGGGGGCTATGTTTGAACTAAAGGTTAAAACCCGGTTTGCCGCGGCGCACCAGCTTGCCATGGTGGGCCGGAAATGTGAGAATCTGCACGGACATAACTGGCAGGTGGAGGTATATGTCAAGGGCGATCAATTGAACGACGCCGGGGTGTTGGCCGATTTCGGGGATATCAAACGGGCGGTCCGCTCGGTTGTAGACGGGGAACTGGACCACAAATTTTTAAACGAACTGCCTGCTTTTGCAGATACACAGCCCACGTCCGAGCGTATTGCCATCTATATTGCAGACAAGGTCCAGACATACCTGGACAAAAATGTGGATGAAAAAATCGTTGTCTCCAGGGTCATGGCCTGGGAATCCGATGATGCCTGCGCGATTTATTATCCTGCCCCTATTGTGATGAAATGATTTTTTTTGCCGGAATCAGTCCGGTGGCCGCTGCGGATACGATGTTGCCGGCCACCCCCGGACCGTCTCCGGCCACGTACATGCCCTTGATTCTGGTTTCCAAGTGCGGGGTGGTTTTAATCTGGGTGGCAAAGAATTTGATCTCCGGGGCATAGAGCAGGGTTTCATCATTGGATACCCCGGGGACCACCAGGTTTAAGGTCTCCAGTCCCTCGATTAGATTGGACAGTATCCGCTCGGGCAGCGCCATGGCAATGTCCCCGCACACCACATTGGTCATGGTGGGTTCAATATAGCTTTTGTTGATCCGGTTCCAGGTGGATCGTCTGCCCCGTTTCAGATCCCCGAATCGCTGGAGAATGGGTTTGCCTCCGCCGATGATGCTGGCCAGACGCCCGATGGATTCCCCGTAGGCCTGGTTGTCCGTGACCGGTTCCGTGAGCACCACCTTTGACAGAAAAGCAAAATTGGTGTTGCTCGATTTTTTATTTGAATAGGCATGCCCGTTAACGCAGACAAAATCCTGGTAATTTTCCAACGCCACAAATCCGCCCTGGTTGGTGCAGAATGTCCGGGTCAGGTCATCATAGGTGTGGGTGCGGATAAAAAAGGTCGGGTCATAGATCACGTTGCACAGATCATCCATGATATCGTTGTGCACCTCCACCCGGACACCGACCTCTATGCCCCGCTGGCTCAATTCAATGCCATGTTTAAGCGCCAGGGATGACATCCAGTTGGCGCCGACGCGTCCCGGTGCCAGAATTACGTTGCGGGCATGATAGTCTCCCTTGTCAGCTACCACCCCCTGGATAACCCCATCTTTTTCAATGATATCTGTTACATTCTCACCGGTTCGTATCTCAAGGCCTTTGGACTCTATGTAATCGGCCATCTCTGTGATGTAGCCCGGAAGATTGTCACTGCCCAGATGCTTTTGCCGGATAAGCAGAAGATTGATGCCGAATCGTTTGGCTTCCTTGCGGATGATACTGGCCTCATCCATGTTGGTGGGAAATACCTTGGCATCCATTTTAAAGCGGGTAAAAATCTCTTCGGTTTCATTAATCAGCGCCTGGGCCTGGGGCATGGGCATGAATTGGGTGAGATCGGTTTTGCCAAGCCTTGGAATGAAATTCAGTTTTCCGTCCGAGTACAGCCCGGCTCCCCCAATGCCGGACAGAATATTGCACGGATCGCACTGGGCACATTTCTGGACTTTGCTGATGGGGCATTTGCGTTTTTGCGGCCGTTCGCCCCGTTCAATGAGCAGGACCTTGAGGCTGGCATGTTCCATCAGATGATAGGCCGCAAAGAGTCCTGCGGGGCCGCCGCCCACGATAATTACGTCATACGTCATATTCAACCTTCCATAAAAAAGAGATCCATCCGGATGTTATCGGTGTCAGGCCGCATTGAATAAATGAAAGATGTGAGTAGTGAGTATTGAGTAGTGAGAAAGACAGCTTGGTTTAAATCTCACTACTCAGGACTCACAACTTTCATAGAATCCTTTGTAGCATATCATGAAAAAAAATTTTCTTTATATAACGAATTTACGCAGATAAAATATAGTTTTGTATCCGAAGACGTGGTTATTGTACCGGCAGGCCAAAAACTTGCGTCTGTAAACAGTTATTGCGCAGAGAAAAACGAAAGGCATTTTTAAATATGGTTGTTGGAACAGGGCAAATCAAACTCAGGCTTTTTGACGTTCACTCTCTTAAAGCCAAACGTTCCATTGTTAAATCAATGATTTCAAGATTGCAGAACCGGTTTAACATCAGCGTGGCGGAAACCGCACTCAACGACAGCCATGACTGGGCTGAAATCGGATTCGCGCTGGTGGGAAACGATGCAAGGACAATCAACGCCAAAATAGACAAGGTGTTTAATATGGCTGACGAACTGGGACTTGCCATGATTGCCGACACCCATATGGAAATCATTCATTTATGACATGCGGAAACGATCACGTTATTGGGGCGCTCCTGGTTGACAATGTCTGATCCTTTGATATAGACAGATAATTTAAAATTCTGTTGACGACCTGTTCATGCAAAGGAGTCTGTCGTGTCCAAGCTTTCCTGGCTTCACCTGTCCGATCTTCACTACGGCAAAAAAGATGCCTGGGATGCCGAACCTATCCTTAAAAATCTTATTAAAGACCTGAAGCACCTGGAAACGGATCATGGGCTGTGTCCGGATCTAATTTTTTTCAGCGGAGATCTGGCCTTCGGCGAAATGGGGCCAGAACCGGGGAAAAATTTAAAGGACCAGTATAAGAGCGTTGAAGACTTTCTGGCACAGGTAAGAACCGCTTTTTCGAATCCGGTTCCAAAGGCGCGCATCTTTCTTGTGCCGGGTAACCATGACGTGAACCGTAAACGGGTGGGCAAAATGTCCACCATGTTTATCGATAGCCTGGATGACCAGGAGAGCATTTCAGATTTCATGAACGGTGGTGGAGAGGACTGGAATCGGGTCATGGACCGCCTGGAAGACTACCGCAATTTTTTAAATAATTTCGGCAACCCTGTTCTGCTCCAAGAGCGTGATCGCCTGACCTACGGCACCACGGTGGAGATCAACGGCATCCGGGTGGGTATTGCAGGCTTTAATACCGTCTGGAGCAGCGGGCGAAACAGCAAAGAGGAAAACGGTAAACTCCGGGTGGCCTGGAAATGGCAGAATACAAGGGTTCAAAAGGAACTGGAAAATGCTGATGTCAAGATCGCATTGTTCCATCATCCTGTGTCTTGGGGCGTCGAAGCGGATAAAGCCTTTGCAGGTGATAAACTGATAAATGAGTTTCATTTTATTTTATCCGGTCATGAACACAAAACAGCGGTTACGTCTTATGCTAACGGCAGTTCCACTATTTCCTCCTATGCCTGCTACCACAGGTCCCAGGGCAGCGGCTATAACATCTGCTGCCTGGATTTTGAAAATCAAACCGGTGAGGTTCATTTAAGAAAATACAGCGACGAGGACGGGGGCGGCTGGGTCCGCAGGAGTACACCCAAGGCCCGGGACGGGCGGTATCATCTGGAATATCTGGACAAGTGGATGAAGAAGATCTCAATAGCCAAAGCCCCAAATCCGGATGCTGCTGCGTCACCTGCATCTTCCAACCCGGACCCGGAGTTTGAACGGCAACTGGCCCTCTACAAAAGCAGGGCCATATCCCTGTATGAAAAACTGCCCATGATCGGGTTCGGCACCCGGTTGCGGGTCTCCATCCGCATTGAGGATATTTACATGCCCCTGCATGCCATGGTGGATGATGCCGTCCAGTCCGGGGAGTGCTATGCGGATTCCCTGGATGCGTCAAAATGCCTGGAAAAATCGGGGCGCAATACCCAGATTTCCATTCCCGATGCCTTTCAGGTCTGCCGGGAGAAAAACGGCCGGGGCATTGTTATTTTAGGGAACCCGGGTTCGGGCAAGACCACCCATCTAAAGCGCCTGCTTTTGTGGGCACTCTCCAAAGATCATGAAACCATAGGGCTTCCGGCAGGAATTCTCCCTTTGTTTCTGCCCCTGCGTGAACTTAAAAATTCAAACATCAAAAGTTTCATCCATGACCGTATGACCGATGCCGGGCTTGAAATGACGAAAGAATTCACGGACCGGCTGCTCAATCATCAGCCGGTGCTGTTGCTGTTTGACGGCCTGGACGAAATCCAGAATGAGACATTAAGAGTTGAAGCGGTTCGCAATATTGACCGGTTCATGCAAGGTCACGACAATCTCTATGCAGCAGTCACCTGCCGTTTTGCAGGCTATACACCTACGGCCTGGCTGGACAATGAGTTTATGGAGCTGCATCTGCGCCCCTTGACCCGGGATCAGGCCCGGGAATTTATCCGCACCTGGTACCGGCTTGTGGAAACCGCAGACAACAAGAATCTGGTACAGGCCCGGGACCTGGCTGATAAAAAGGCTGACGACCTGATCGAGAGTCTGTCATCCAATGATTTCAGGGCCGGCCGGGTCTTTGAAATGACCCGCAATCCCCTGCTGTTGACCAACATCTGCCTGGTACACCGGGACGGGGGACGGCTGCCCAAAACCCGGGGTAAATTGTACAGGGCCGCCATGGATGTGTTGCTGGAATTCTGGCGGGGGGCCAGAGGGGTGGAAGTTCGCATCGGTTCGGATCTGGGCCGGCGGGTACTCCAGCCCGTGGCGCTGTGGATGCACCAGGAGGAGAAGCGGATACGGGCTTGTGCCGACGAGCTTGCGCCGGTGCTGGAAAAGCCTTTGGAAAAGGTTCGGTGGTCCCACGGAACCTTTTCCAAAGGCTTTTCCAG
>NZ_DDYV01000011.1:0-5366 GCF_002348205.1 Desulfobacter sp. UBA2225
CATAGGCAAACATGGGGCCTGGGGCTCTTGGAATGGCCGTCAATATCCTTTCATGGTCCACATTGGCCACAAGAAGGGTTCGAATGACCGTATCCGAGTATTCATCATCAAGCTCAAGGGTGGTCTTTAACAGGGCAAGCCCCTGATCAATCCGATCCGTTGACAGCAGCCAGGTACCGTACTGCAGGGTGTATGCCGGCAGGGTCGGCCGGTATTGAACGGCCAGGGAAAATGCCGTTTCAGCCTTTTCCGCCTGCCCATTACGGGCGGCAAAGCGTCCGAACCGCATCAAATACCATGAATTTAAAGGCGCCAGATGGATTGCGGTTCGAAACAAGAGTTCGGCCTGATCCATGTTATTTTTGCGAATCGCGGCAACCGCTTCAAAATACCTGGACCGTGACAGCAGCGGATCAAATGCCGAAGCCGTCCGTGCAATCGATTGGATGGCATCAAGCTCCGCCCGGCTGGTTTGTGACGTAATCACTTTATCTTTGATATGGGCCAGATAAAAGACACCGCCCAGATGAGAGACCAGGAAGAGTGCCACGGCAACCACGAACCCCATGGAAACCCCGGTAAACACCCGACGCTTAAAGATTCCCTCAACAGAAACCAGTCTTGTCGGGCTGTGCTGTCCCCGGATATTGGTATTGGCGGCGGAAACCGCAAGTCCGGCCAGAAAAGCAAACCACAGGCCATTGGCCCCGATATGCAGATTAAAATCCGTAAAACTGTGAAAAAGGATGGAGACCATCCCGGTGATGCTGCCCATATACAGATAAACACAAAGGGCGTCCCGCCGTTTTGAAAACGCCTTGAAGGACTTGAAAAAGAAGACAGCCATGAAAACGGCAATAATTGAAAACCCGATAATCCCGCCTTCAACCAGCAATTGGATATAATCGTTATGGGCATAGTTCAGCACCCGGTTGTCAATCAGACTCTTATACGGTGGATAGATGTGAACAAACCCGCCAAAACCCGCCCCTGTCAGAAAAAAATCCTTGATAATCTGAAAACTGTCCTTCCAGAATTCAAGCCGGGTATTATACAGAACGCCTTCGGGATTTTTCATCTTGGCAAACCGATCAAACACCTGATCCCACCCGAACCATCCCATGGCAAGGGCAACAGCCATAATCACACCAATGATTAACAGGCTGTTTCTCCGGTTCGTTTTACGCCTTATGAGCAAAAAGGAAAATACGGATAACGCAAGACAGGTAGAAATGATGGCGCCCCGGGAGAGGCTCACAAAAATAGAGACAATGACCAGTAAGGCCGAGGTCCCGATAAGAATATGAATATTGGCCTTTTCCTGGTTCAGGATTTCAATGATCCCCCGGATAAAAGAGGTCTCCCCGATCCTGGGCCGGTAAAAAAAGAATAGTCCAAGCACCAGTGGAAAAATCATTTCCATTAGCCCTGCATAATGGTTATGGTTGCTGTAGGGCCCCATGACCATGGAATTTTCCGGGGTGTACCAGAACCAAAGGGCCATATCCTCGGTCAGGTAAAGCTGAAGAATGGATGATAAAGCCAGAAGTCCGCCGTATGCTGCAATGGACAAAGCAATGGACTGAAGTGCCCCCTTTTCTTTTAATACCTGGATGGTAAGGAGGTAAAAAGCGGTATAGGAGGCATACCGGAAAAACTGGAACACCGTGGACTGGGTATGAATGGAGAGGGTCATCCACCCCTGGGCATCAAAAAGTTCATATGCCCTGGAATGGATGGCATAGGCATGGGGGGAAAGAAATTTGACCACTCCAGGCGGCAGGGGCACCACCTGGAACAGGATATAAACCAGGAAAATAAGCAGGGGCACAAGTGCCGGTACCTCAACCGGCTGCACCTGTTTTTTAATCACGGCCAGGGCAAAAAAAAACAGCCCTGCACCAATCATCCCCTCCATGATCCCGTATGACCATGGTTCCTTGGTACCAAAGGCCAGAGGCGTAAAGAAAATCAGAAAAAAAATAGAAAAGCGAGCTGTTTTCAAATCAAATCTCTATCATCAGATCAGGATTCCGACGCGTAGTAATAATCTCCGTAATTATAATAATATCCACTCTTTTTAGCACTGAAGCGGTTGAGTACCACACCCATGATCGGAGCGGAGATATCCTTGAACTGCCGTATTCCTTTTCCCATCAATTCATAATTGGTTTTCCCGGCCCAGGTCACAATAATCACTCCGTCCACATGCCGGCTCGTGATCAGAGGATCGGTGACACTGGCCAGGGGCGGTGTGTCCACGATGATGAAATCATAGGACCCGGCTGCCTTATTGATCAGTGTCCCGGCCATGGTTGAACTTAACAGTTCGGAAGGGTTGGGCGGAATGGGACCGGAGGTAATGATGTCAATAAGTCCGGTGGCATCAACTTTCCTGTTGATCAGCGCATCTCCTGACACATCCATGCCGGCTAACAGCGAACTCAACCCGGCTGAATTATCCAACCCGAAAATTTTATGCTGGGTGGGCCGCCGCATATCACCGTCAATCACCAACACCTTTTTACCGGTCTGGGCAATGGCTGATGCCAGGCAGGCGCAGACAGAAGACTTGCCCTCACCCGAAGTCATGGACGTAACCAGTATGGTTTTAGGAGGATGGTCTGGTGAAGAGAGAAGAATGGATGTCCGCATGCTTTTAAAATTTTCCGACACCATGGAAGAGGGATCATCAAACACATGTTCGACAATCGTTTTGTCCTTATTTTTGAAAAGATCCACGGTTGCAATCACTGGAATATTAAATTTTTCTTCAATATCCTCGGGCGTTTTAATGGTGGTATCAAGGTACTCCAGGAAAAAAGCAAGACCGATCCCGCCGAAAAGCCCCAAAATAAGCCCCAGCAGAATATTTCTCTTCTTATTAGGCGTTGCCGGAAACTCAGGAACCCTTGCCTTTTCAATGACCCAGACATTGACAGACTGGCTCTGCTCGGTGATTCCTTCTTCCTTTATCTTTTTGATCAGTGCATCGTAAAGAAAGCGGTTGGTTTCAACCTTTCTTTTCAGGATTTCAAGTTGGATGGACTTTTCCCCAAGCTGCGATGTCTGGAATTTGCTCTGATCCAAAAGTTCTTTGAAGCTCTTTTCATTGGATATGGCAAGCTGGTACTTGTTTTTAATGGTCTGCACCGCCTTGTTCAGTTCCGTGTATTTCTTTTTCTTCAGATCAGCGAGTTCGTTTTTCGCCGTCATCATCCTGGGATGTTTAGAACCGTATTGTTTCGACAGTTCGGATATTTTCTGCTCAGCAGCAAGTATGGCCCTGTTGATGGAATCCACAGAAGTATTTTCTACAATGGCAGGGATGGTTTCCAAATTATCTCTGGATATGTTTTTAACCTGGCTGTAAACAGATTCAAGTTCTTTTCTCTCTGTTTCAGCCTGGGTCATTTTTCTGGACAGATCGGAAAGTCTTTCGGGCAACACCGTCAATCTGTCTTCAATCGTTATAATATCGTGTTCTTTTTTATAGGCATGGAGAATCCGCTCGGACTCTTCCAGGCTTTTTCTCTGGAGATCGGCCTTTTTTTTCATCCAACCGATACTGTACCCGGACGCCTCCATCTGCATCCCCACCAGTTCTTCAATATAGGCCTGGGCAACGGAATTAACAATTTTGGCGGCTACGGCAGGATTGTCGGCCATAAAACTGATCTGCACCACCCTGGAGTTGGATACCGGTTCAGCTGAAATCCCATTCTTAATGACTTCTTCCAATTGCTCAGCCTTGGTCAGGGGAACTGTCTCAATGCCGGATTCGCCGGAAACCTCTTCATCTTCTGAGCTGAGCAGACGGTCAATTCCTAGAACATCTTTAATATCGACAACCAGATCATTAACCCAGGCTTTGGCAATTGCAATCAAAGAGGGCTTCTCATCGGGTTTAAAGATAAGATCGTAAAATTTTTCAGGCCCCAGGTTATTGACCACTTTTTCCACCACAGCCGCACTCTTGATAAGCTGGTACTGGGTTTCCAAAAATTCCGGATCATAGGGGGTATACCGGTATGCCGAGTTCAGGTCCGAGCTGGTGTTCTTTTCGATCATGACCTTGGTGCCGGACCGGAACATCGGCGTGGCCGTATATGTTGCAATGATAACCGTTACAAATGTCAGTATAAAAAAGGTAATGATGGTGCCGCGGCGCTTTTTAAGGACCCTTAGATAGTCCTTGAGATGAATTTCTTTTTCCTGAATATTTTCTGTCATATTTACCACAAGCCTTCGGGAACAACGATAACATCACCGGGAAGCACAGGTTCGTCCATGTTCACCCGTTCAAAAATTTGCTTTTCCCCGTTAACGGTACGAATAATGTTGACTTTATTTTTTGCGGCAATTTTGGAGAAACCGCCGGCCATGGTCACCGCCTTGATCACCGTCACATCGGTTTCGTATTTGTAGGAATCAGGTTTGTTCACTTCCCCTGACACATAATAGGTCTCTGCCTTGGAGATATAAATTGAATCATTACCCTGGATATTAATATTCAACGAGGCGTCGCCTTTTTCAATGAGATTTTCAAGATTAATGACTATTTTATCTTTTTGATCCACACCCTCGCCCGTTCTTTTAATGATTGCCGTGCTCCCGGCATCATCCGTCACTCCTCCGGCCGTGGATATGAATTCAAGCAACGTGACCTGCCCCCGTACCTCATATTGGCCGGGCTTATGGATCTGGCCCAGAATCACCGCCTGTTTGCTTCGATGCTCTTTAATAAACACATCCACCTGAGGAGAGACCAGATACCCGTCAGCCAGCATTTTTTCAATAAGGGTGGACACTTGGGATACGGTCATCTCCTCAACACGGATCTCACCGATCAAGGGGACCCGGATGGTCCCCTCGGATGACACACGTGACGTTGTATCCAGATCCTCATTTTCATATACTCTGATTTCAAGTATATCCCCCTCCCCGACGCTGTAATCCTGGGCAGATGCGGTAAAGGGAATCAGCGCAACCAAAAAGACAAAAACAAACCGGTGTAAGAGATTCATTATATTCATTTTTTAAAGGGTCGCGGTGAATTTAAGTATAACCATGTTGCTGGTGTAATCGTAATAATTTTCATTTGAATCTTTATTGGTCCAGTAGTATGCAAGATCAAAAAAGCCCCATTCCCTGGGAGTCCACCGCATTGCAGGACCGAGCCTGATGTAATCATCCTCCCGGTCACTTTGGTTGTACTCGTGTTTTTCATAAGTCATATTCAATGTAGCTGATATTTTTTCAGTAAATTTTTGCGTCAGTCCCACATCAATGCCGGTATTATAATAGCCTGATGCAGATGCCATGTCAGACTCGTTGAACATCCTGTAGGCATTGGCCTGGATAGC
>NZ_DDYV01000206.1:0-3927 GCF_002348205.1 Desulfobacter sp. UBA2225
CCTAAGTTAGAGTCTGACCAAAATTCGTCGATCGTCGACTCTCCTCCACATTGTACCACCAATTCCACCCACAATCCGCCACGCCCCCATACTCACATATAACTATTTAATTTTAAATCAGGTACACCGCCCTCCCCCCCGACACAACCCTATATCTTAAAAAAATATTCTTTTTTTTAACTTGACTTCTCTTATATTTTTCGTAAAAGTGGCAGCTATGTGGGTGCAAAGTGGATGTAGCATTCTATAGAAAAGGCCGCTCAAGTGTTTCGATCCAATTCCTGTCATACAATTGATGACAAAGGAAGACTCATTATCCCGGCACGATTCAGAAAAGTGCTCAAAGCGGAGGATGAATACGGAATAGTGGTCTCATGCAAGGACGGCTGCATATTTGCGTTTACCTTTACTGAATGGAAGGCTATTGAGGATCGTTTAAAAACGGCTAAGACCTCAGCCATGCAGAGGTTCAAACGCTTTTTCCTCGGAAATGCCTGCCCACTGACATGCGACAAGCAGGACAGGGTGTTAATTCCCCAGAATCTAAGAACCTATGCAGGGATAAACAAAGAGGTTGTTCTTGTGGGTGTTCTGGATCGGTTTGAAATCTGGGCCAAAGAAAAATGGGAGCAGGAGCAGAAGGCAATGGAGCAAGAGCTTGAGCGGGAGGAAGTCAGAGAAGAGATTGCTTCCATAGGGTTGTAATATGGGTTTTGAACATATCTCTGTCATGCCGAATCAGGTGCACTCATATCAGAATCTTAAACCCGGAGATATATGTGTGGACTGTACCCTCGGCGGATGCGGACACGCGATGTCAACGCTCAAGGCCATAGGTTCCGACGGGTTGCTCATCGGCATTGATCAGGACATGGATTCCATTGCCAACGCCCGAAGCACACTTCATCTTTTCGAAGACAATATCCGGCTGTACCATAATAACTTCAGTGATCTCCCCGACATTCTCAAAGATGCCGGCATTAATGGAGTTAACAGCATCCTTCTCGACCTGGGCTTTTCACTCAACCAATTGACCCAAAGCAAACGAGGGTTCAGTTTTAAAAAAGACGAACCGTTGGATATGCGGATGGATGTCCGCAATTCGTTAACCGCACACCAGGTGGTAAATACATATTCGGAAAAACAATTGGCTGATATTTTTTTTACATACGGGGAAGAACGCTTTTCAAGACGGATGGCAAGGGCAATCACTGAAAAAAGGGCCAGTCCCCCCATCGCCACCAGCCTTGAACTGGCCAGGGTCATTGAGGAAGCCGTACCTGCCGGTGCAAAGGCAAAACAAAAAATTCATCCGGCCACCCGGGTGTTCCAGGCCCTGCGCATTGTAGTCAACCGAGAACTTGAACGCTTAGAAAAATTCATGCAGGCGGTTCCTTCGATGCTCGTAAAGGGCGGACGTGTGAGTATCATCACGTTTCACTCCCTGGAAGACCGCATTGTCAAACAGCGGTTGCGGGCCTTTGAAAAAGGATGCACATGCCCAAGACAATTTCCCCAATGCATATGCGGGTTTGTAAAACAAATGGAATCCGTTACCAGAAAACCCGTGACAGCAGATCCGGACGAACTTAAAGCAAATCCCATGGCAAGAAGCGCAAAGCTGCGGGTGGCCAAGAAAATATAGAAAAGGCAATCCAGCTGTGAACACACCACAACAACAGATTGATTCCATCCAGAACCGAAAAGGACTGCTGTGGTTTTTTCTTATCATGGTGCTGGCAGCCGAGCTTATTTGCAACGCCTGGATCAGGAGCGAATCCAACCAGGCCATGATCATGATTGCAAAAACTGAAAGCCGGATCCGGAATCTGACAGATTATCGCCAGGCCTTGGGCATGGAAATAGAGCGCCTTAAATCCGAAGCACGGATCACCCATATTGCCCGCACCCAGTTGGGACTGGCACCGGACATCTTTAATAAAACCATTTACCTGCCCAAAGGAACGAACTGAATGGCGGCAAACCCTTGTGAAAAAATCGGTTTACGGATTTGTTTTATCCGTTTTTTTCTGCTGCTGTGCCTGGCAGGTATTGTCATCCGCTCCTTTGATATCCAGATTCTCCAGGGTAAAGCGCTTAAGAAAAAAGCTGAAAACACCTATGTCCGGCGGATCACCATCCAGGGTGACCGAGGACTGATCCTTGACCGCAACTCAAATAAACTGGGTGCCAGCACCGAGGCCCCCGACATCACCGCCGATCCCACCCAGATCGCAAATGTCCGGCAGGCGGCAGGTCAACTGGTACAGATCCTTGGCGGTAGTCAGGCTGAAATAGAGAAAAAACTTTCCCAGAAACGCCGGTTTGCGCTTCTGGCAAGGAGGGTGGCGCCTCATAGGGCAGACGAGGTAAAAAAGCTGAACATTGTCGGTATATATATACAGGATAACTCCAAACGGTTTTACCCCAACCGGAGCCTGGCAGCCCAGGTCATCGGATTCACAGGCAAAGATGATCACGGCCTTGAGGGGCTTGAATTCTCATATAATGACTTTCTGGAAGGCCTAACCCTGAAGACAGAAGAATACAGGGACGGCCAGGGAACAGTCCTTGATACGGGAAAAAAGAAGCGGGAAGGCCTTAAAGGATCCACTATTGTTTTAACCCTGGATAAGAAAATCCAGTTTTTCAGCGAACAGGCCCTTGAACAGGCCGTGAAAGAACATCGAGGAACATCAGGCATGGCTCTGGTGATGCAGCCGGCCACCGGTGAACTTCTGGCCGTGGCCCATTACCCGGAATTCAATCCCAACAACTATGGCGATTTCAGCAGGAAGCGGTACAGAAACAGGGCGGTAGCCGACCCCTTTGAGCCCGGTTCCATTATGAAGGTGATCACTGTGGCTGCGGCCATTGAACGGGGCATGCCTGCCACAACCATTATCAATTGTGAAAAAGGCCGTTACCGTATTGGCAGATCCGTGATCCATGATACCCATCCCTATGATTATCTGACCCCGGGCCAGATTGTAAAAGTTTCCTCCAACATCGGGGCTGCAAAAATAGCCCAGGATGTAGGTCCAAAGGCCATGAACTACTATCTGAATGCCTTTGGATTCGGCACAAAAACCGGAATCAACTGCTCTGCAGAAAGTTCGGGCGTTCTTCTGCCTTTGAACCGCTGGACAAACATTGATGCAGTGGCCATGTCGTTTGGCCAGGGCATGTCGGTGACGGCGCTTCAGCTTGTAAGTGCCGTATCAGCCATAGCCAACGGCGGCAAACTGATGAAACCCATGCTGGTTAAAAAAATCCTTTCAAATTCAGGTGAGATTATCCAAGACAATAAACCCTGTGTGATCCGTCAGGCTATTTCTGCCAAAACTGCAGGGATTGTAAAAGAGATGATGTCCACAGTAGTCGAGGAAGACGGGACCGGAACCAAGGCAGCCATCCCCGGTTACCGGGTATGCGGAAAAACCAGCACAGCCCAGAAAGCAGACAAAGAGACAAAGCGTTACTCACATTCCAAGTTCACTGCGGCATTTGCAGGCTTTGCCCCCTTTGACAACCCGGCCTTGGCCATCCTGGTGGTGGTGGACGAGCCCAGACAGAATCATTACGGCGGCATTGTGGCGGCACCGGCGTTTAAGGATATCATGGCCCGGTCCTTTAACTACCTCAATATTCCTCCCCAAACAGACATGGTCGCGGCATTACCTCGGGAGGTGTCCCATGCAGTTGAGTGACATCCTGAACACAATTGAAATCGTGCTCACGCCTGATCAGGAACAGGCAGGCATCGTCACCACCTCCATTTCCGATATTACCTGCGATTCCAGACAGGTGGTGCAGGGCGCTTTATTCATTGCCGTGGACGGGCACACAGCAGACGGGCATGATTATATCGCCCAGGCCTTTGACAAAGGTGCAGCGGCGGTTCTGGCCCAAAAAATCCCCCAGGGA
>NZ_DDYV01000237.1:0-4301 GCF_002348205.1 Desulfobacter sp. UBA2225
CGGTCAAGCAGGTGGAGACCTTCGGCAAGATTACAAAAGCATACGGCCTGTCTGTTCCCGAGGATATCAATCTTTCTGAATTGAACACCATCAGGAAAATCAGTGAATATATACAGTCCCAACTCGCTGGGGATCAAAACGACAATGCAAAGAACTCACCGACGTCTGCAGCCCCGGGCCGTCAAGTACCTGAAACCGGTCATTCCGGGCAGGCAAGCCGGTCCCCCATGCAATCGGATCACTCGGGAATTCAACGATATACCTTTGGATTGCGCAAGCTGTCCAGCCCTCTCCCCGGCAACCTTAATTTTGACGGGCAGACCTATTTGATCACCATGGACAAACAAGGCTTTGGTCGGGCCGTGGCGGATCTTATCACAGAAAACAAAGGGCATGTAATCTGTGTGGGTAACGGTGAACACGATGACTACACCGTTGATTTAAACAGGCTTGAAGGTGCCGAAGATCTCATCTCCAGAATCAAGGTGGAACATGACGGTCTTTCCGGGATCTTTTTCCTTCATCCCCTGGATTTTGCCATGGATTCAGGTGAAAATTTGGCGGCAGAGAGTGCCTCCGTCAAATTTTTATTCCTGTTGTGCAAGGCATTCGGCAGCGGGCTGGATCAATCTTGTGGCCGTATAGCTGCCGTATCGGTCCAGTCCGCTCTGGCCCGTTTCAAGGAACCTGCACCGGATCGGATTTTTCCTGTTTTCAGCGGCATTTCAGGCCTGCTGAAAACCGTATCCAAGGAGTACCCGGGAACAGGGGTGAAACTGGTGGAGTTCATGGATAAAAACGAGCTTGCCGATATAACCCAAGCCGCTTCTGTCTTCATGGACGAAGTTTTCAGCATCAGCACCCGCCTGGAGGTGGGCATTGAAAAGGGGTTAAGATTCGGTATCCGTGCAAAGACCGGCAGTTCGGAGGCATTACAGCCCCAGGGCCAAGGAGCCGCCGTCATCAAGGACAACGACACCCTGCTGGTCACAGGCGGTGCTGCGGGTATCACCTATGAACTGCTCAAGGCGGTTATACGTCCGGACATGCACCTGGTTATTTTAGGACGCAGCCGGGTGGAAGAGGAATTGGAAATTGCTGTGACCGATGCCATGGATGACACACAAATCATGGCCGCACTTAAAACCATACACCCGAACGCCAAACCCGTGGAGCTGAAAAACAGAACAGCCCAATTGAGGCGGATTCTTACGGCCCGGGAAAATCTGGCCCAACTGCGTGCCAACGCAAAGGCGGTGGATTACCATGCCGTGGATGTCACCGACCCCGAGGCCGTTCTAAAGGCGACAAGCCGGTACGATCGTATAGACGGGGTTATTCATGCCGCAGGTGTGGATAGAAGCATTATGATTGAAAAAAAATCCATGGATGATTTCAATCTGGTTTTTGACACCAAGGTCAAGGGGATGGCCAATGTGCTGGCAGCCATTGAAAATAAAAACTGCCGGTATATCATCGGTTTTTCATCCATCACGGCCAGATTCGGTAATGAGGCCCAGTCTGACTACACCGCAGGAAACGACATGATGGGGGCCATGATACAGGCAAGTGCCCTGAAAACACCGGAACTGACCTATAAAGTGTTTGACTGGACCGCATGGGCTGAAATCGGGATGGCCGCCCAAGGGACGATTGAAGCTGTGCTCAAGGAAAAAGGCATTGCCTTTCTTCCGGTGAACCAAGGGGTCCGTTTTTTCCAGGAAGAGCTGCAAAATCCGATCAGCACTGAAATTCTGATTGGTGCGCCTCCTGAAAACAATCCAGCCGCATTTGACCCGGACGGCCTGCTTGCCATAGGTCCCTTCCTGGACACCGTGGAAAAGGATTCCACCCCGAACCGGCTGAAATTTAAACGCCTTCTGGAAGCGGACAGGGATCTTTTCCTTTTCGACCATGCAAGAAAAGGTGTGCCGCTGTTTTTAGGGGCAACCGGTTTGGAAACCATGGCTGAAGCGGCTATGGAATGCAGCGGATCCCAAGGACGCATCCTTGAGGTCAGTGATTTTAAAATTCCATATGGCATAAAATTGTTAAAGAATCGTCCCAAAGATATTGAAATCTTTGCTGAAAAAAATGCCGACGGCTTAATAACAACCGAGATCCACTCCGTCTTCACCCCGCCCGGAGGCAAAGCCCCTGTCCAGGATACCCTGCATTACCAGGGCAAATTTAAAATCGGGACGGATTCGCCCGCCCTGGATAAAATATCTATTCCGGCGCTGTCGGAATTTAAGGTCGATGCCGAGTGGCAGGAACAGATCTACCACCCGGAGCGCCTGTTCATGGACGGGCTGTTCCGCTCCGTGGATCAGTTGGCCGCTCTGGATGAGGATAGCCTGGTCACAGTGGTTCAATGGCGGCCCGGCCGCGAATTTTTTAAAGGTCGGACTTATCCTGAATTTGCCACCCCTGTGGTGATCATGGATGCTGTATTCCAAACCGGCGGCATACTGGAATTTTTCACCAGTGCAGACGTGATGCTGCCCTATGCCATCGGCAAGGTCTCCTTTGCAGGGGCGGTTCTACCGGAGACGCCGTATTTCTGCGTGACCCGGCGGATGGCCCAGGACAGTGACACCAAAACCTATCATATGCAGCTGGCAGATACTTCGGGCCGTGTGATCATAGATATTAAGGATTTTCAAATGGTCCGGGTGGATCACCTGACCGAAGAGAATCGTCCCGCTATGCCCATGCTGGATATGGCAACAGCCGCAACAGCCTGATGGTCGGTTAGATGCAACGCATGAGCCTGCTGTTCCGGGAACAGGGCATTGATTTTTGTCTGGTCCACATTCCGGCAATGCTCGATGCGGTATTACCCCAAACAGTCGGGCCTGGTTACCAGACCAGGCCCGGCTGCCGATTCCGTCCGGATCAGTTTGCACAGCCTGTGCTTTCCCCGGCTGAACTCAATGGGCTAAATCAATTGTTTGCCCTGAAAAAGCAGGTGGAACGACTGGCCGGACGATGGGCGGTAAAAAACCTTGTCATGCAGCAGACAGCCTTGTCCCCGGATGCAATTGAGATACATAATGACGCATCCGGGGCACCGGTCCTGGCATCATCTTTTGATTATGCCATATCCATTACGCATTCAGGGGATTACGCTTTGGCAGCTCTGTGCGGAGACGTCAATGCCATCGGCGTTGATATGGAGGCCATAATCCCGGTGGATATCCCGGCCCTTTTACACGCCGGATTTTCCGAAAAAGAGCGAAACGCATACGCCGGGGCAGACCTTGAAACCATCCTGAAAATCTGGACCATCAAAGAAGCCTTGCTCAAATACCGGCGAACCGGTTTAAAAACCCCTGTAAAAAAAATCGAATGGCTGGATGAAACACTGTATGAAAATCATCTCCCCATTGATAACGTTCTGGTAAAATCCTTCCAACTGGATAAAGTAATTTTCTCGGTGGTCTTTCCATCGGTATCCACAACCCATTCGCCTGTATGATAATCAATGGATTAGGGTTTACACAGCCCCAGGACATTGACACCACAGTTATTTGAATTTCCGGTATAGAAAAATGGGCGGTCGATATTCTCTGCTACTAAAAATGATCTATGTATTTTAAAATGTTACTTGACACTGAGTTCTACTTTGAATAGATAAATACGTATTCATTTTGAAATTTTGTGACAACTATCGTTTACATCTGGACAGCTTTAAATAACCTGCCTTCAACAGGCGATGTAATCGAAAAATTACAACAACTCAATTTGAAAGTCCAAACAAAGACGGCAGTTTGAGAGAAAACAGTGCCCATGAACCTTTAAAACAGAAAATCGCTCTACAGGAAGGTGAAATTGACCGCCTGCAGCAAGAATCTAAAGCGATTCCTGAAAGAATAGACATCTCCAAAACATCCTCAAGAAACTTATCCTTCTCGCAGGATAATGATGCGACAGGATGCCTGCTCCCAGGCATTGTAACCAGAAGGATTGCGAAACGACATTGGGAAAAGGGGACACTTCAATGAAAAATATAGGAGACAGGAAACTTAATCTGATCAGTTTTGCCAATCCAATTGCAGGTACTGGCTTGCTAAATCAGATTGTTAGACTCGATTATGATGTTAACTTGATCAAATCTCTCAATGAGATGAACAGGTGTAAGAACAGGGAATTGCCAGCCACCAACCCAATGGTAATATTCCTTGGAGATAATAATAATCCGGAGCCTTTATTTGTTGATTCATTGCAGTCAAATTATGAATTCCCATCCCTTGCTGTATTGGAAGCCAAAACGCCCAGGGCAAACGCATTAAAATTTT
>NZ_DDYV01000065.1:0-8160 GCF_002348205.1 Desulfobacter sp. UBA2225
GTGAATACAACGACATCACCCTTTGTACATAGGTCTGGGTCTCTTCATAGGGTGGAATTTTGTTGTATTTGTCCACAGCCGATGGACCTGCGTTATAGGCGGCGAGCGCCAGGGCAAGTTTCTCATTATACCGAATGAGCATCCGCTTCAAATAACGGGTTCCGCCCATAATATTCTGGGACGGATCAAAGGGATTTGAGATATTCAGGGAGGCGTCATTCTGGGGCATGATCTGCATAAGCCCCCTTGCCCCTTGGATGGACACGGCATTGGGGTCAAAACAGGACTCGGCATGGATGACGGCCTTGATCAATGCGTGATCCACACCAAAGGCACTGGCGGCTCTGGAAATAATATCGTTGTAGACATCAGGCCCGGCCTTGAATCTTCTTGTCCGGGCCAGTAACTCGTCCCCGCTATTTTCCTTGAGAAAAAGGGTATAGTCTTTGGCTGTGGGCGTATTGGTAAAATGCACCACACCATCGGGGTCAATGTACCGATATATATCCCCCAAGGCCGTGCAGGGAGATGTCAGGCACAGCCATGCGAAAAGAAAAAATATCGTCCTAAAACCCGGAACCTTTACCGACCTATCTTTTCCTTTTGCGCTTTTCAACCCGATCCTTATACTCCTTTAATGCAATTTTTTCAGGAAACTTAGGGTTTGCCACATATCGGCCGGTATTTTCAAGAAATGTATTTACCAGATTTTCCAGCACGGCATCCTTTTCATGATCCATGATCATGTTACGTTCCAGCCGGTAGCGATATTCAATGGGAGACCCTAATATATTTAAAATATCATCAAATTCACTATCAGACAACGGTTCAGATGTGAACAATGACATTTCCAAAGGAATCTTCATTGTCGCGGTCATGATCACTACCCAGGCATCTGCCCCGATTTTTCTTGAATCGTCAAAAATTTCAAGGCAGTGGCCATGTTCCAGATCTAACTTTTTATAAGGTGTTGGTTCTATTTTCATTTTTTTTATTTGTACTTGATTGTTAATCATTTTGGCAGCATTCAAAATAATTCCAACTGAATTTCCTTGGATTTTTGTTTTTTAACCTGCGTTTTTCCCTTTTCATACCGGGCCAGTTCCTTTTCGATATCATCAATAAAACAGGACCGGTTTCTGTGCTGCTCCCGGCCGAATATGCGTCTTTTTCGTGCATATGTCAAATAAAGCATCTCCTTTGCCCGGGTCATGGCCACGTAAAAAAGGCGGCGTTCTTCATCCGGATCTTCCACGGTTTTTCCGTCCCGGGCAAAGGGGATCGTGCCGGTTTCGCATCCTGTAACAAAAACAACTGAAAATTCAAGGCCTTTGGCGGCATGCATGGTCATCAAAGAGACTTTTTCAACCGTTTTGTCCAGGAAGTCAGGGTCCTGGTCCAGCCGTAAGGCATCCAGAAGATCACAGGGAGAGGAGTACCGGTCTGCCAGTGCGTTAAGGCGCTGGCATGCTGCTGCCAGCGTTTCATCTGTGTTGCCCAGGGCCTTAATATCCAGCCAACCTGCCAAGGTACCAAGAAGTTTTGACGTGTTCATGGGGAGTGAAAGTTCTGCAATCCTGGGTAAAAATTGTGCAAACTGCTGCCGGTCAGCCTCACTGCCACGGCCAAGAAAAATCCGCACCAGGGCCAACAGGTCTTTTATACCTGCCATGTCGACCCAGTGTTCCCGGTCTGCGGTCTGAAAAGGGATGCCGGCCTTCTCAAAGGCCTTGGCAAAGGCCATGGCCTGATGCCGGGTTCGGTAGAGAACGGCAAAGTCGGAAAAGGCATATTCTCTGTCCGTTCCGGAATCCGGTCCCGTGCCCTTATCCATGGAGAGAAAAGAGAGCCCCCCTACCCCTTTTTCAATAATCTTTCCCACTGCAACCGCCTCGGCGCTTTCACTCGCAGTTTCATTGATCAAAATTTTTTGTGTACCGTCAAGGCTTGCATAAATTTTACGCCCCTCATTATCCTTATCATCACCCATACTAATCACCTGGAAAGAGGCATCCAGGATGGTCTGGGTGGACCGGTAATTTCGGCGCAGGCGTATCTGTTCGCACCCTAAGAAATCGTGTTCAAACCGGTTGAAAAACCGGCTGTCCGACCCTCTGAATCCGTAAATGGACTGATCAGGATCACCAATCACGAAAATATGACTGTTTTGTGCAAGAAGCTTCACCAGCCTGTACTGGCCCGAATTCAGGTCCTGGTATTCATCCACAAAAATATACGTATACTGTTGACGCACCTGTTCGAGCAGAGCCGCATCCTTAGAAAAAAGTCTGAAACAGATGAAAATCAAATCCTCAAAATCTGCCAGGCTGCGTTCTTGAAGCAGCCGGTCATAGGTTTTGTACACCTCGGGCCAGACCGGATCAAAATCTCCAAGGACGCTATCTTCAGCGTCATGCAAACTTTCATCACCAGGCGCCTTTAATTGTTGCTTTTGCAGGCTGATCCAGGCATCTATTTTTGACACTGTTTTTTTGGGCACCTTTTTTTCGCCTGTCACCGCTTTGACGGCCAGTCCCAGTACCTCAAACCGCAGATCATCCTCCATAAGCCCCCGCTTAAAATCTGCATAACGCTTAAGCGTGTTAAGGCAGAAGCCGTGAAAGGTAGCAGCTGTCACAAGGGCTCCCTCTTTTGAAATAAAGGATTCAATCCGACCGGTTAATTCGCCGGCCGCCTTATTTGTAAAGGTCAACGCCAGGATGTTTTCAGGGGCAGCCCTGTTTTCCCGGAGCAGCCAGGCGATTCTGGCCGTAAGGGTTCGAGTTTTTCCCGTACCCGGCCCTGCCTGGATCACCACGGCCCTTGATTCGGATTTAACCGCTCTTTCCTGCTCCGGGTTCAGCCCATCAAGGATATGTTTGGGGCTGACAGATGCCGGGGTCTCTTTTTTTTCAGATGAGGGCAATATCACATCTTTGCTTTGAGGCTTTTTATGGCGAAGCGGTTCGTGGGCCGTTTTTTTTGTTTTTTTAGGGGGCAAAGGACCGGTAAACAGGCTTTTTTCTCCCTGGATACACTCCTTTTCCTCCCGGGTAAAAATATTGACCGTTCCATACTCACCGTCATATCCGGGATCAATGTGAATATCCCCGGCTCTTATCTTTTGTATGGCCTGGGCCAGTAAAGGCACACCGGCACCTTCAATGATTTCAGGCGAAAGCTGTGTAAGTATGGCAAGTTCCGGCCCCAGGGCATTGACAGCCTTGTCATAATGGGTTTTCACCTTTTTGGTATTGGGACCAGCCTCAAAAATCTGGGCTAAAATATCGGCCAGGGGCACCAGATAGGAATGGGGATGCCGGTTTTCAGGTGTAAACCCCTCCGGCCTGTCAGCCAGTTCCCGGACCCGGTAAAGCACGCCCAGGGTGAGGGGTTTGCCGCATTCGGGACAAATCCCGCCCAAAGCCGCAGTCTGGTCGGGATTAAGGCACACCCCGCATTTGCGGTGGCCGTCATAGTGGTATTTTCCCTGGTGTGGATACATATCCAGGGTGCCTTTGTAAGCGTTCAGGTCATGGGTTTCAAGGGCACGTCTCACCGCACCAAAGGCCAGATCCGTATCAAACACCGAAGCGTTGCGGCCCAGATATCCCGGGGAATGCGCATCGGAGTTGGATATCAGCCGAACCCTGTCCAGATCTTTCACCCGCCAGTTCATGGGCGGGTCCGATGACAGGCCGGTTTCACAGGCAAAGATATGGGAACTTAAATCACCAAAGCACTCTTCAATGGTATCAAATCCGGACCTGGACCCGAACATGGAAAACCACGGGGTCCAGATATGAGCCGGGACAAAAAAGCCCTGGTCGGATGTCTCCAGCATGATCTCCAGCAGGTTCCTTGCATCCAGCCCTAAAATAGGTCGACCGTCGGATTTGATGTTGCCGATGGCATCCAGGCGGGCATTAAATTTCTTTGCCGTGTCCAGATCCGGCAGATAGATCAGATTATGATTTTTGCGGACCCTTGTACCTTTCTTATATATATTGGAAATCTCAGCCTGGAGAATAAAACGCACAGCTCCCTTGCACAGAAAAGGCACGTCGGCGTCAATCTGTTTTGCAACTTCATCTTTTAAGGCAAACAGGCCGGGTTCGGCAGGCTCAAGTTTAGCTTCTATCTCCTGTATCCAGGCCGGATGGGTAAAATCCCCTGTGCCCACCAGGGTAATGCCTTTAACCTGGGCGCTGTGGTAAATATGCTCCAGGTCCAAATTTTTGGCCGTGGCCCGGGAATATTTTGAATGGATATGCAGATCTGCTATATATTTCATGAAACCTGTCCGTGAAGTGTTAATTTCGTATCAGGCCATTATGTACATGATTTACACTTAATTTAAAACCCGGATTCTGATAAATAATGCCGGACAAGCAACCCAAACCAACTGGAGCGCAATTATGGACAACATGACAAAAGAACGGATCAAGGCCTGGACGCCTTTGGGACGTCCAACCTTAGGCATTGCAAACACAGAACATCCCGAGCAAAAAAAATTCGAATCCTTTGCCCGCCAATGGCAGGAGATATTGGCTTCCATATCCTGGAGGCAGAGCAGTCAACCTGCGGCCCTGCCCGGCTTTTTCCTGAAAAATAATATTCTATATTCCGCTCTTCCCCTGGAGCGCGAACTGTTACCTTTTTTAAAAGGCCTGGACTCCCTTGAAAAGCCGCATCCGGCTAATGATATTCAAAAAACTTTGGACAATATCGAAGCGCCCTGCCGGCTGACCCTCTATATTGCCCTGCAGTGTCCCCACTGCCCGGGGATGGTTGAGCGGCTCATTCCCCTTGCAGCCGCCTGTGAAAAAATTTATCTTCACATCATTGACGGATCCCTGTTCCCTGACAAAGCCCAGGAAGATAAAGTGATGTCCGCACCCTGCCTGATTCTCAACAATGATACCCGATGGACCGGGGCAGTGGCGGAAGAAGAAATTGTGGACATGATCGTTAATAAAGAGAGCATGGACCTGGATACAAAGGCCCTGAAAACCATACTGGAGGATGGCCGGGCAGAGTGGATTACCCAACGGATGCTCACCTCCAACCGATTGTTCAAAGGATTTTCCGGACTTCTTCTCCATGAAACCTGGTCTGTGCGTTTAGGTGCCATGGTGGTTGTGGAAGCTCTTGCTGAAAAGGCACCAGCCCTGTGCTCGGATTTGGAAAAAATTTTAATTGAGGTATTCAGTACCAAAGATATCCCTGTCCAGGGTGATATTTTATACGCATTGGGAGAAATCGGCACCCCCGACACCCGGAACTGGATTGCCGCACAGCAGGAGGCCCTGTCCCACGAAGATCTCAAGGATGCGGCAAAGGATGCGATTCAATCTATTGAGGACAGATTGAACATCTGAAAAAAAGCAAGGTCAGAGAAACGCCCGGGAAAATCGCCGTCACCGCATGGTATTTTCAAAGGAGCACATAGCATCTCCAAATCGCAACATATGAAGCGGTAAAACAACAAAAGGCCTCAATTTTTGAAAACTGAGGCCTTAACGTCTAATTGAGCCTAAAAAAGTTTAAATTCCATTAACTGTTGACGTTACCCTTCAAGATCTACCCAGCCCCTGTCAAAATCTCTCCAGGCCCTGTCAACACTATTGCCGACTGTTCCAAACAAATCATCCAGTTCATCTTTCATCGGAGACCAGTCTGACGGGCATTCATTTTCTAATTCATCAACGCGAGCCTGAGCAGCCGCTACCTGCTGTTCAATCTGCCCTATGAGTGGTAAAATTTTTTCTTTTTCTGCAGCATCATAATTATCTGCAACCTTTTTCAGCGCGTCTAATTTTTCTTTCCAAGCATTAACTTCAGCCAACATTGCCTTACAATAGTCCTTAACTTCCATAATGTTTCTCCTTAAATTTAAATTAATGAAATGACGAATCAGACATATAACTTTTTCAAAGATAAATAAATCATCATTCAATTTTAAATCAAAAGGTCTTTGAATAACTGGTCAGCAATGGCTCTGGATCTAATAAAATTATATGTTTATTTACTATACAACGTTAATCAGAAAATTGTAACCATATTTTTAAAGTTTCCGATTATCACAAACATTAAACAGGTCGGTTTATGTACTGAGCTTCTTATGAAACACTTAACCAAGCATAAATGTCTCCCCCTGCGAAAAAGCCAACCCTGTTGCGACAACGGATCAGCAATTCTCAGTGAAGGAGTGCCGGCATTGAAGAATAAGCGATTGCCCTGTTAGAATGCCAGGCATTATTGACTTTCAGGCATTAGAGTGTTAAAAAAGGAAGAATTTCTTATAATTTTTGTTAAACCATTAAAAACAAAGACAATTCAAACATAGTGATATGGAGATCGTGTTTTATAATGTTCTCATCTTTAAAGTCGAAAATTTTTTCTCTGAATTTTAATCGTAAATTAAGCGAAAAACAATAAATGAAAAAAATCCCCTTCAGCAAATTTACCTCGTACGGAAATAATTTTGTACTTGTTGACGAAGTGAATTCTCCTATTTTCGGCGAAACAGAAAAGGGGCGATTTGCCCACTTTGCCACCAATATGTATTTCGGGATTGGCTCAGACAATTTTCTGGTTGTTCAAAGATGTACAAGAAAGGTTCTTGATTCAATCAATCAGGTCAGGGGATACTGGAATGAACTCCCGGACCTACATGAGGCGGATTTTATATTCAGAATGTTTGAACCCGATGGAACAGAGGCGTTTTCCTGCGGGAACGGGCTGATGTGTATCGCCAATTACTTGTTTAGAACCTACCAACTGGAATCCGTTAAAATAGTTACGGAAATACCCACTAACCACCCTAAAATAATTGATATCGGAACGGAACGTGATGGGCAGTCAAGCTGGGCCAATCTAGGGCAACCACGTAAAATTACGCAGGATTTGTTTAAACCGGAAATTGCCCAATTGTATGACGATATCATCTTGACGGTAGACAACCTTGAAATTGGCTTTCGTGCCCATGACCTTGAACCATTTTCCAATCAGACCCGATTAAACATCAAAGGCTATATTGTTTTTACAGGAGAGCCTCACATGGTTATTTACCCGGAAAAAGACGGGATACTGAGCGGCTTTGAAGAGGTTCTTTTTGCGACATCAGAGTACGCCTCAACTTTAGGAAAACCTGCTGAGCGTCGTGTTGATTTTGGTATCTGGCTGGTCGATCGCATTGGTCTGGCTTTGAACAATACTTATAAAAATATGTTTCCTGCAGGAATGAGCATCAATTTTGCTAGGCCGGTTTCAGCCCCTGGAGAAAAAGGGATTCTTGAATATCGTTGTTTTGAAAGGGGTATCTTCAAGGAAACACTGGCATGTGGAACCGGCGCTGTGGCCGTTTCTTACATATCCAAACGGTTAAATAAAATCATACCTGGGCAAAACACTATTTTACCATATCGATGCCGGCTTCATGAACCGGAATCTAAAATTAAAATTCATGAAAATGAAACCGGAGACTGCCGAATAATAGGGTTTCCTGTCATGCTGGTTAATGGTGAATTTGAGTTAAATCATTTATAAAATATGGGCGACAGGAAAGGCATGACAGAAAATTCTGGCCCCCCCTACCAATATACCAATGGGTCCGGCAATAACGCCGGACCCACGAAACAAAAATTGTCGCCTCTTATGTCCGGTTCTGGCGGGAAAAAAATTTTGTTACATTCTATTATTCTTTTAATCGTCGCGCTATTGTTTAACGCCCTGTTTAATTTCACGACCCTGGAAAAACTGTCAAAAGAGGCTATTGCCCTGACATACCACATTGTAGGGACGGACCTCCAACGAGAGATCCAGCAAGCGCTCTCCTATGACATGATGCCCCTGGCGGAAGTTCCGGACATGACTGATCGACTATCCCGGGCTAAATCGCAGATCGATGCATTAACTGTAAAAAGCTCTGATGGGGAAAAAGCGGGAAAAAGTCAAGCTTCTGTTGCACATTATGAAATACTTGTCTGTCTTCCTGATGGCCACATTTTATTCACCACAGAACAGCATCCGTTAACCCATCAGCTGCCCTTTTCACTTAAAGCGCTTGGGCATGAAAAGGGTGAGAAGGAATCATTTTTGGGAAAAAATGAGGTGATATCAAAAGGGAATGTATTTTTTCTCCATCTCCCAATTGAA
>NZ_DDYV01000309.1:0-2635 GCF_002348205.1 Desulfobacter sp. UBA2225
GGTGGAAAACGTGGAGCGCGTGATGTCCGAAACCGGCCTGCCGCCCAAGGAAGCCACTCAGCAGTCCATGGATCAGATCACAGGTGCGCTGGTGGGTATTGCCATGGTGCTTTCCGCAGTGTTTATCCCCATGGCCTTTTTCCCGGGCTCCACCGGTGCCATCTACCGGCAATTCTCCTTGACCCTGGTATCGGCCATGGGCCTCTCGGTTCTGGTGGCCATGGTCCTGACCCCAGCCCTTTGCGCCACCATGCTCAAGCCGGTGGAAAAAGGACACCATGAAAACAAAAAGGGATTTTTCGGCTGGTTCAACAAAGCGTTTGATCTCAGCAAGGCCACTTACAGGACCGGTGTTAAATACTCAACCACCCGGATTTTGAGATTTCTTGTCATCTATGCAATGATCGTTGTCGCCCTGGTGTGGATATTCAAGGGAATTCCCACAGGCTTTCTGCCTGACGAGGATCAGGGAATGATGATGACCATAATTTCCGCCCCGCCGGGTGCCACCATGGAGCGTACCCAGCAGTCCGTGGACAAGGCCATTGATTATTACCTGAACACGGAATCAGAAAACGTTAACAGCCTTTTCACGGTTGTGGGATTCAGTTTTGCAGGCAGGGGCCAGAACATGGCCATGGGCTTTTTGAGCCTCAAGGACTGGGAAGAGCGGCATCGCCCGGACCAGAAAGCCGCAGCCATTGCAACCCGGTCCATGGGAGGTCTTTACAGCGTCAAGGACGCCTCAATCTATGCATTTATTCCGCCTGCCATCCTTGAGATGGGCAATGCCACAGGCTTTGACTTCATGCTGGTGGACCGCGGCGGGTTAGGCCATGACGCGTTGATGAACGCCAGAAACCAAATGCTGGGCATGGCGGCCCAGAATCCCAAACTGGTGGGTGTGCGGCCCAACGGCTTGTCCGACGTTCCCCAGTACACCCTGAACATTGACTACGAAAAGGCCGAAGCTCTGGGCGTTTCCACTGGTAATATCACCAGTGTGCTGCAGGCGGCCTGGGGCTCATCCTATGTGAATGACTTCATGGACGGAACCCGGCTGAAAAAGGTATACATGCAGGGTGATGCCCCCACCCGCATGCTGCCCGAAGATGTTGACAGGTGGCATGTGCGCAACAATAACGGCCAAATGGTGCCGTTTTCCTCCTTCTGCCATGGAGAGTGGTCCTATGGCTCCCCCAAGCTGGAACGATACAACGGGACTTCTTCCGTAGAGATTCTGGGGGCACCGGCCCAGGGCGTCAGCTCGGGCGAGGCCATGGCTATTATCGATGATCTTTCCAGCAGACTGCCCCAGGGCATTTCCCTGGAATGGACAGGTATCTCCTATGAAGAACGCATGGCCGGTTCCCAGACCGGTCTGCTGTACTCGGTGTCACTGCTGTTCGTATTCCTGTGTCTGGCAGCCCTTTACGAATCCTGGTCCATCCCGTTTTCCGTCATGCTGGTGGTACCTTTGGGGATCATCGGCTCCGTGGTCGCCACAAAATGGGCAGGCTTAAACAATGACGTCTATTTTCAGATTGCACTGCTGACCACGGTGGGCCTTGCGGCCAAAAACGCCATTCTTATTGTGGAATTTGCCAAGAGTCTTTACGAGGGCGGTATGGGGCTGATTCAATCTGCCCTGTCCGCTGCAGAACTTCGGCTGCGCCCGATTTTGATGACCTCCTTTGCGTTTATCCTCGGTGTTACACCGCTGGCCATTTCAGACGGTGCAGGCTCTGCCAGCCAGAATGCCATCGGCATCGGCGTTATCGGCGGTATGGTGGCAGCCACATCCCTGGCCATTATCTTTGTTCCCCTCTTTTTTATCCTCATTGAAAGGGGCAGTGAAAAGAAAAAACAGACCGAAAACGGTCAAGGAGAATGATTCATGCCAAATAAAATGATTACAGCAGCCATTGCCGGTTTACTGCTTTTTACGGCCGGCTGTTCCTTTATCCCCGAATACAGGCAGCCGGAAATGCCGGTGGCTGATACATGGGCTGACAAGGATCCAAAAGCAGATCCAGGGTCCGGTCAGGCGGCAGCCGACATTGCCTTCCAGGATTACTTTACATCCCGGACCCTGCAGCAGATAATTGCCATGGCCCTGGAAAACAACCGGGATCTGAAGGTGGCATTGCTCAATATTGAACAGGCAAAGGCTGCCTACCGGATTCAAAAATCCGACGAGGTGCCTGTAATCTCAGGCAGCACGGGCTTAAGCCGCCAGGGTATCCCCGAAGACAGCAGTAGTTTTGGGAAACAATATACTGCGGATACATCCATGAGTGCGGGACTGGGTATCACGGCCTATGAACTTGATTTTTTCGGCCGGGTCAAAAGCCTGAGCCAAAGTGCTCTTGAGAGCTATCTTGCCACCCGGGAAGCGGCATCAAGCACCCGCATTGCCCTGGTGGCCCAGACCGCAGACGCCTATGTCAACCTCCTGGCCCAAAGAAAATTGCAGCACCTTGCCGAAGAGACCTACAAGGCCCAGAAATCGACATATGATGTAATCAAGACACAGTATGATGCAGGCTCCACAGACCAGCTTGCCCTGGCCCAGGCCGCCACATCCGCCGAAAGCGCCAAGGCCTCCATTTACCAGTATAAACGACTGGCTGCC
>NZ_DDYV01000350.1:0-3006 GCF_002348205.1 Desulfobacter sp. UBA2225
GATGTGACGTTGAACGTGCTCCAAAACCTTTACCTTTTGGGACATCAATCCACCTGGCTCCTGTAATAAGTACCCAGAGTATGGTGTTCAGTATATCCCTGAAGAATGCATGGGGACGGCCTTTTCCAGGTTTCTCAGGTTGCTCTGGGAGAAAGGGTTCTATCACTGCCCATTCGGCATCTGTCAATCCAGTGAATTCGCCTGCCATCTTTTTTCTCCTTGTTCAACGGTTGTTTCTTCTTATCAGGAAAATATAAGACATCGTAATGACACTGTAAAATGGATTTTTGGGATAGGCTTATGAATTCAAACGCCCTGGTGAGGGATTCGAGGATTATAAGGATTATTTTGAAAAATTATGGAAAGACCCTTATTTTTGCTCGTAAATTTCCTTCAGAATGGCGCCACATTTTTATATTGTGTCCATGGAATTTACTGGAATTTAAAAGGTTATTGGGAAATCCGGGAATTGTGATTTATAGGTAGTTGATTGCCGGGTCAAATTTAAAATATTCCCTTGTAATTATTTCACCGATATTTTATCAGATGAAAATTGCTAATTTCTACAAGGGGGTTCTAGTGAAAAAGATTCTGCTGGTCACGATAATTCTATTCACTACTGTTTTTTGTGAGCTATCTGGAGCCAAGGGGTTAGGGTTCGATTACATAAAAGATCCACGGTGGAAAGGGCTTGATTCATCCATTAAAAGCCAAGTAATTGACGCGGCTTTTGACGAAGAGGTTGCATCTGACCCACGGTTTGCATCTTTGCCGGATGACCAGAAGATTCAAATGCAAAGCGTCTATGCGGATGAGGCAAGGGCTTATGAATTAGAGCTATATCCAGTTGCTGAAAACAAGCAAACTGCTAAAGACTATGAGCATAAAGAAAATCCAATTGCTACAGCAACCTATTATACGATTTTGCAGCTTGCCAACCTATTCATTGGATTTATAATTTCTTTTTTCATATCAAAATCAAGTCCCGGTATCTGGAGAAATATTTTTGGTTTTTCAGTTGCATTTTTTGTCGCTTGGATAGGTGGAAGCCTTTTGGTTTCTATTTTTGCTACATCCACTAAAGTAATAGTTGCAACTTTTGGTAGAGGATTTTTGTTCGCATTGGTGGGTGCGGCCGTTGGCACATATTATGGAAGGCTAAAGAATAAGGATGCTCAAAAAAAATCATCAATTATAATAAAAGACTCTTTTCAAGAAAACCCTTTAGAAATTTTTTCAGGGCAGCAATTGAAAAAACTCACCAGAACCAATGAATCAAATCAAGCATTAAGGAAAAAAATGAGCTTAAACAGGAATCAAAGGAATGTCATAATTGCAGGTATTTCAATTATTGTCCTTATGGGAATTTTTCCTCCTTGGGTAAATACTTTTAGTGTTAACGGCGTTTATAGTGAAGAATCTGCTGGTTATGATTTTATTGCATCACCGCCACCAAAAAAAAACAATTGCCGCTACGGAATCAAAATAGATACATCGAGATTGCTCATACAATGGGTGGTGGCTATTGCAGCATCGGGCCTTGGTATACTTCTAACAGCAAGGCAACCAAACGAGCAAGAGTGAAAACCGGTCCGTGAATAAACTCTCTCCTGGGCATAGAATTATTTTAACCGGGAAAACGGTCATGGCTTTTTAATTTAGAGACCTGTCAGAAAAAGAAAGGGATTTTGGCCACTTGCAAACCTCCTTTTTGTGCCTGTCCTGGGTCTTTACTGGCAGGCTTTTTTTTCTTACTTTTTTTCTTACTTTTTTTCTTACTTTTTTTCTTACTTTTGGGTAGTTTTTTACCTATGTCCCGTGTCCCTCCCATTTTCAATTTCAAATGGGCGGAAATATCGCGCCTTGCCAGACCGTATAGTTTCAGGCCCTGGAAGGACCCATTTAATTTCTGATACCCTGCTGCCCATAAGTCTCGGCCCGGCTTTTGGCAGATGATCGGAACACGCCATGATCATCCACAAAATCAAAAATCATAGCCTTGTCCTTTCCTGGTGCCGGTCGAAGTGCCCGTCCTACATATTGAATGAGACGCCCACTAAATTTGACGGGGGTCCCCAGGAACACGGTTGATATCCCCGGCAGGTCAAACCCTTCGCCGATTAGCTGTCCGGTGGCAATCAGGTATCTGCATTCACCATCCTGCAAGGCCGTAATAATCCGTTCTCGGTCCTTTGGGCCTGCGCTGCCGGTAAACACCTCAGCTTGAATGCCATGGGCATCCGACAGGATATTTTGCAGCGTAACGCAATGGGCTTTCCGGTCGGATAGGATCAAGGAAACGCCATGGCCGTTATTCTCAGATACGGTTTTACAAATCAACCGGTTCCGGTCTGCATCCTCGGTCAGTTCGGACAAGGCTTTTGAATACTCTGCGCTGGCATCCGCAAAGGGATAAAATCCAGTTTCAACCCATTGGACTTCTGCCCGGCAAAGGTTACCAGCCTGGACAAGGTCGTGTTTATCAATCCTGCCGGTAACATCCCCCACATACCAAAAAATAACCTTGGACAATCCATCCCGTCTCCAGGGGGGTGGCAGTCAATCCAAGACTGTACTTTGCATCGAAGGCGCTCACGGCTTCGGTAAACATCCGGGCAGGGGCCTTGTGAGTTTCATCCACAACCAAATGCCCGACATAGGGTACAACCTCATCCACACGTTTGTACAGACTTTGGACAGTGGCAACTGTGATCTTATTCCCGATGGAGAACTTACCCCCGCCGATAATTCCAATATCCGCCCTTGGGATCCCCAGGAAATTTTCGATCCGGTCAATCCATTGGGTTAAGAGTTCTTTGGTGTGAACGATGATAAGTGCCGGCTGCCCCCGTTCGGCAATGATCCAAAGCCCCATGACGGTTTTTCCTGCCCCGGTGCCTGCCTCAAGTAACCCCTGTTCCCTGGACAAAACATCATTGACGGCCTGCTGCTGCAATTCCCGAAGTGACCCGGCAAAAGAAAAGTCAACCGGTTCCAGGCTCCGGC
>NZ_DDYV01000029.1:0-8786 GCF_002348205.1 Desulfobacter sp. UBA2225
GCACCTCGTTCGGGACGAGGGGGTCGGAGGTTCAAATCCTCTCATCCCGACCAACGATTTAAAAAGGTATTCAGCTTTATTTAAAAGCGAATACCCTTCTTTTTTGTTCCCACATTGAATGTGGGAACTTTTATATGTTTCGTTTCACATTTCACTTCTATCATAGGCGTCAGCAAGATCTTCCGCCCAGTTTCCGTTCCAAACATCGGGAACGGTCTCTTCTACCAAGGTGATGCTTTCCCAGCTAATGCCGATTTCAGTAAAAATATCCTTGAGGATCTCTTCAGTGGGGGCCAGCCAGATGCAGAAGCGCATGCCTTTATCTTTGTTGTAGTAGGTTTTGATCCAGGTAGCCGCTTCAACACCTGCCAGCTTGCGCCAGTTTTCCTTTACGACTTCCCAGTCGACTTCAGGGGAGTTATGAATCATCATATATTTATTCGTTTTACTCATGGCTAATCTCCTTATATTTTATTAGGTTAAGTTGATTTACCCTTCGGCCATGGACTGTCCGGTTAAATACAACTAATTCAATAATCATACCAAAGATTGTTTCTATACTTTAATTTTTACATAACCATATGTATATATTAATAAACCTAAAGTATTTTTCCCCTTACTCATTCCAACGCCACAAAAGATTGACAATCTGCTGTCCGCCACTTATGATAGAAACAGCTTTAGTGGCGCTACAAGTAGCGCCACTAAACCACTCTAAAATAAAAAATCCAACAATGGAAAACATTCAAGAAGCGATTGAGAAAAACGAACTGCTCAAGCGGTTGCTGGAAGCCATCGGTGACGGCGTGTTTGTGTTGGATACCACCGGAAAAATCGTGGTATGGAATCGAGCCATGGAAGCTATCAGTGGGTATTCATTCGAAGAAATTAAAGGAAAAAACTGCCGGATATTGAAGTTCAGCCAATGTTTCGGCAAGGAGTGCCCTTCCGGGATGAATGCCTGCAGGATACTTGAAACCGGAAAAATAACACCCACTGAATGCGTAATCAGCCACCGGAACGGGCATAGCCTTTCAGTGAGCAAAAATGCCAGGGCCATTAGAAACGACCGCGGACAGATCATAGGGGTGATCGAAACCGTCACGGATCTGACTAAACTTAAAAATGCCCGACTGAAGATGGAAAAAGCCACCCGTCGCCTGAGCGAATTAAATCGGCTGGGTGGCATTATCGCCAAAAGTCAGGTAATGCAGAATGTATTCTCTTTCATAAAAGCGTCAGCAGCCACCGAAACGTCCATTCTCATCCAGGGTGAGAGCGGAACGGGAAAGGAACTTGTGGCCAAGGCCATTCATTCCATTGGTGAAAGAAGGAGCAATCCGATGATTACGGTCAACTGCAGCGCTTTATCCGAATCATTACTGGAAAGCGAATTGTTCGGGCATGTTAAAGGTGCATTTACCGGGGCTAGCCGGGACCGGATCGGGCGATTTGAACAGGCTGATCAGGGCACTATATTTTTAGATGAAATCAGTGAAATCTCACCCTATATTCAGGTAAAACTCCTGCGCGTACTTCAGGAAAAAGAGATAGAACGCGTCGGGGATTCCCGAAAACGCAAGGTCGATATCCGGATCATTACCGCCACCAATAAAGATCTGAAATCACTCGTTGATGAGGGCCTTTTCAGGGAAGATCTGTATTACCGGCTCAAGGTGTTTCCCATTTACCTGCCCCCCCTGAGACATCGCAAAGAAGACATCCCGCTGCTAGTCAACCACTTTATTAAGCACAATAACAAGATATCGGGCGGAACCGTTACCGGCATGGCAACACCGGCCGTGAAAACCTTCATGGAATATGATTGGCCCGGAAATATCCGGGAGCTGGCCAATGCCATTGAACATGCATTCGTGCTCTGTTCCGGCCGCCAGATTGAACAGGAAGACCTTCCCGTTGAAATCACCGGCGGAGAGCATAGCACCTATGCAGCGCCTCCCTTATCTTACCCGGAGCCGCCCCATCCTGGTAAAAAGCAGCGGTCGCCTCTGGATCGGAAGCGATTGCTTACCATCCTCCGTGAGTCAGGATGGAACAAAGCCGAAGCGGCCAGGCAGACCGGCTTCAGCCGGGCAGCTATCTGGAAATACATGAAAAAATGGGATATTCCCATGCAGTCCGAACAGCAACTATAATATAGACATGTTAAATTTTCAAAAAAATGAGGTATTTCCATGAAAATAGATCTTCATAAAAATGCCACGACAACCCCTGCCCAGCGGGCATATATTCAAAACAATCCCCATCTCTCCGTTGCCACGCTGGCACAAAAAACCGGGGTCAGTAAAACCACAATACGCAGATGGCAAAAACGAATGGACGTATATGACCGCCCGCATAGACCCAAACGCATAAAAACCGCCCTGACACCCATTGAAGAGGTCAAAATTATTATCTGCCGGATGGCATTCAGGGCAGGCCTTGATGATCTGCAACAAATTGCGGAATCTTTTTTTAAGATCAGTTGTTCCAGGGCCAGCCTGAACAGATGCCTCAAGCGGTATCAAATATCCCGGATGCCCAAACTTAAGCGATCCGTACCATTTAACCTTAAAGATTACACCGGCACATATCTTTATTACAATTGTTTTCATCTACCCTCTTTTCTCAAAGACAAAGAGCCCGTGGTACTGCAAACCCTTCTTGACTGCTCATTCAGGACCTTTCATGCCCAGTACGCCACAATGGCGAACACATTTATTTCAGATCATATCCAGAATTTCCCTTTAAGAGTTTTAGGCGTTATCTACAATAATCCGGTAAGGCTTTGTGGTAAAAACATAGACAGCAAAAAGATAACCAAGAAAAATCCTGACAGTGACATTGAGTTTTTATGCAAGGAGTTGGGCATTTCATTCTTTCACATGGATGATCTGCATACGGATACCATCAACGAATTAAACTTGCAGGTGAAAAAAATTATTAACACATCTGACCCTGAAATAGATGCAACGACCTGGGAAACAAACCAAACATTGACCAAACAGATATGCCATTACAACTTTGAACTGCCCCTTGGCTTTTTAAAGCAAAAAACACCCTACCAAGCTATGGAAGCGCACTACACGGATTTTCCAAACAGTTTTAAACACAAACCCAATCTTATTATTTCCTGATCACCCGGTCCTGTTTTCCTATGGATTTGAATCGGAAAGAAACCCATATCCGCAGACTGGGTTTACCTGTCATGCCGGGCAAATAAAAAGCGGGCCGGTTTTCACCGGCCCGCTTTATAAAATCAGGCAGTATTGACTAAATTAAATTTGGTAAAACTAAATTAGAAGTTGATCTGCCATTTGGCGCCGAAATAGGTGGTTTCACTCTCATCATCACCAAACCTGTTGTCCACGTAATCAACAACACCTACTTCAGGAACTATATGCACGCCTGGAGCCAGGGTGATGGGCAACTGAATGTAGTAAGATTGCACTTCGTCTTCTTGATATCTGGAATCATCGAATTCAGTCTGCTGGTAACCATAACCAACTTCTACAGCCAACATTTCATTAAAGGTATAACCAACGGCAATACGCCCGCCCATGGCGTCGTTATCAATGACCTCATTACCAACAACAGCAGCGTAACCTGATCCAACAACAAGATCACTTACATTAATATTGTAAATGTTGCCAACGTTGGTACCGCCGTTAACCTGAGCGGTAAAGCTGAAAGCGCCGAAGGTAGCAGCAGCATCAAGACCAAGACCCCAGGAAGTGACACCATCATCAGCGATTCCGTCATCAACATCAAAAGTCTGAAAACCACCGGCCATGGTAATGACAAAGTTGTCAAAAGTAAGAGCATACTGGAGCTGAATCATAGGAATAACAACATCAACAAAATCATCGGTTGTGTCGCCAAGAGCAGCACCATAATAGTTAGTGTTATTTTCAACAAAAGCAACCTGGAAATCGCCGAAAGTCAGCTTAATCTGAGCACGACGGCTACCGTCAACTTCGCCCCATCCCGAAAGTGCGGCATCATTACCAACTACCTGATTTGAACCAGTCAGATACATGGGTACATAATCCTTACCAACGAGCAGTTTGCCCGAGATAAATTCCCATTCGCCGTAAAGCAGACGGACGTTGGCAACCCCACCGGAAGCGCCATATTCAAAACGGCCGGTCAGTTCATCGGAAACTTTAACATTGGCGCCAATACGGGCGTTGCTTTGAAGCTCTTCTGTAAACTGAACGTCTTCCAAATAATCGTCAAGCTCATCAAGCTCAACACCATCACCATAAGGATCGGTATCAGACCAGAACGTAGAAACACGAGCAGAGCCATAGAAGTTCCACTCAGCTGCATACGCCGAGCCTGCCATCAGAGCAAGTGCTGCAACAGCTACAATAATTTTTTTCATCTTTTTCTCCTTTTAGAATTATTTACTGCCTGAAATTTCAGCACCCTGCCTTCCTTTTAAAAACAGGATACCAAATTAGTTTCTCTTTTAATTCTATTTTAATGCGTTTGTCAATCTTTTTTCCCAGTAATTATAATTTTATTCTCGCACAAAGCCACAACGTCACAAAGATTTTATGATTCTTTGTGATGTTGTGGCTTTGGTGCGAGTTTTTCAATGTGCCACGAATTATTTCAATTTATAAGAAATAATGTTCGACGTTTTATCCTGGGTAAGGATGGCTATCTTGGACCGGGTCACAACGGAAATCACCAGTTCTTCAATCCCGTCATTGTCTATATCGGCAATATCAAAATCAGAGACCCAGCCCTGCAACGGTACGGTCTGGAATACCGGCGCAAGGGCAATACCGTTCCAGGACATGATTTCAACCCGCCCATCTTTAAACCGTTTAATCCGCCCAATGGAGCCGGCACCAAACTCACTATTTGTAATCAGGAAAACCTTATTTTTCTGATCCTCTCCCACGGGATGAAATTTGATTCTGGGATTAAAATACTCGCGTTCCCGGACAGTTTGATCTGCAGCCGGTTCCCCTGTAATCCAATAATTATTGGTCTTCCCGTATTTTTCCGTACTCTCCCATTCATTTGACCCGGCATCGTTGATGAGCACCAATCGATGATGCTGGTTAATGCTTAAAAATTCATCGCCACCGTCCTCCCGAACCGGTCCCCTGGCCAGGGAAAGCACGGATGTCCCCTTGGGCACACGAATGGGCTTTTCCTCCAGGTAGGTGTCATTGGCCGCACTCATGATATATATTTTTCCGGCATATGGACCTCTGCCTTTATCCTGGGCATAGAGCACGGGATTGCCGTCCACAGAATCAATCACACGAAAATAGTAGGAAATGCCGTCCTGCAGCGTTGTATACGATGACCCATTATATTCCACCACAAAGGAGGAAAGGGTTTCCCTGTTTATTGTCATGGCCGTGACAAAAATTTCCGGATACCCGTTACCGTTAATATCTGCCACATCCAGTCCGATAATTCTCAGATAGGATGCATAATCCAAACTGATCTCTTCGGTGAACAGACTGCCCTCAAGATGGTATATCTGAAGCGCCGAATCCGTTGCGGTAACCACCTGAAGTCGGCCATCTTTATTCAAGTCGCCGGTGGCCATGGCACGGATCACTTCCTCCACCTTAAGATGGGTGGTGAATCCCTGGCTTGCCTGCATGGCCATCATACCGCCGCCATAACTGTCGCCACCGCCGGCATACTGAAGCCCACCAAGGGTCGGATTCTCTTCCTGGGGCCGGGCATACAGCTTGTTATCTATATTGCGGTCGAATACCTTCATATTGATATCACCGGCAAAGGAGTTCACCAGGGGGATGACATCGCCCATGGAATTGCTCTGCTCGAAAAAGGCAAGAGTTTGCTTTTTTCCTGAAACATCGACCATGGAGGCATCTAAACTGATACTTTCACCATAATGGGTAAGACTGCCGAAAAGGATGTAATCCACCCCCATCTGCGCGCCTATATCCCGGGCTAAGCCCTCATTGAGAGGTCCTTTAACAAGCCCGCCGGCCTTTGCCTTGGCCAGGGCGTTGTCAACGGTTTCCCGATCCAGGACATCCACTTTCCCGACATCGGAAAGCCTTGAGGAAAGCATTGAGAACAATCCGTTTTGCAGGAAACCAAGATCCTGGGACGAATTCATTTCAAAGGGGCAGACAGCTACGGTTTTGGCGTCACCGCACAATCCCGTACCGATAGCTGCCCAGAAAGCAAAAAAAGTCAAAACAGCAACCATTGTTTTGAAAGCAAAAAATATTTGCATAAATTTTCGCATGGGGTTTCCTTACACTCCTGTTAAAATTGAACAAAATCGAGATTCCCAAAGTTTATATCCCATCCCCCGGACTCACACAAGTCTTTTGAACAGCTTTTCAAGACTGCGGGCATCAAAAGAGACAAAAACAGGGCGTCCATGAGGACAGTGCATGGGATTTTCACAGGTAAACAACTGCGCCACAAGCGCTGTCATCTCCTTCAGCGACATGGACTGTCCACCCCGCAAAGACCTGTGGCAGGCCATGGTGGCCAGGGCATCTTCAAGCCAGTCATCTTTAAGACCCGTGCCGTTGGCTTGGCTTATTTTCTCAACCATTTCCACCACCATGGGCCCCACATGCTTTTGCTCCACCAGCACAGGCACGGCTTTTATTACAAACGATGTCCCGCCAAAGGGTTCAACCCAAATGCCCAGATCAGCCAGATCCGTCATGATGGATTCAAGGACCAACGCTTCCTTGTGGCTCAGTTCCAGGACATCTGGAACCGCCAGGGACTGGCTTTGAACATCCATACGCTTGTAACGGTTTAAAAGCGCTTCAAAAACAATACGTTCATGGGCAGCATGCTGGTCAACCAGTATCAGGTGGTTCTCCTTTTCCACCACAATATAAACATTGAGTACCTGACCTATCACCCTTAAATCCGACTGAGTTGCCCGAAACGGTTCAATTTTCGAAAAAGGCGTTGTAATATCGGGACTTGAAGGTTGATTTGCATGGCTCACCAAAGGCGGCTGATTGTGCAGGGTTGTTTCCGTTTCCGGTACCCAGGAGTTTTCCGGGGATTCAGCAGCCTCAAAGGATTCAGGGGGCGGATCAAAAGATTTATACACAGGCGGCAACTGGGGAGCAGAAACGCTTTCAAACAAGTCGGGCGTCAATCTTTTTTCTAACATGGATGCCGATTTCAGTGCGGCCTGAACAGGCGTTGGGGACTCCTTTTTCTCAGTCATGACGGCCCTGGCATAGGACAATTTGTTGTCCTGACCACGGAACAAGGCTTTTGCCACGGCAAGGGACAAGGCTTGGTATACCGGACCGGGTGTAATAAATTTAATTTCACGTTTAGTCGGGTGCACGTTTACATCCACCTGGTCACAGGGCAATTCCACACACACCGCCCCCACAGGATAGCGTCCCTTCATGATCCTGCCCCGATACCCTTGAAACATGGCGGAGATAAGCCCTCGGTCATAGACAAGACGCCGGTTGACGAACAGAAAAATCCGGTTGGCCGTACTGCGTGTAATACCGGGATTGGCACACACCCCGCGGATACATAGCCCGGCCAGACCACTATCCGTGCCTTCATCGGTTTCCGGCCACTGCATTTCGTACAGAGAATCTGTCGCCTCTTTACCCAGCACCATCTGAGCCCGCTGAAAAAGGGTCTGGCCCGGGGGATAACTTTTAACGGATCTGTGGTTGACAACAAGGCGGAATCCCACCCCGGGATTGCCCATGGCAAGGCCTGCCAGGGCATCGGCAATATGGCCGGACTCGGTGTTTTCGCTTTTTAAAAATTTTCTTCGGGCAGGTGTGTTGAAAAACAACCGCCTAACTTCCACCATCGTGCCGACAGGCGCGCCGGTATCCGTTACACCGGAAAGCTTGCCCCCATTCATATCCACCCGAGTACCGGTGGCGTTATCCGCTGTACGGGAGACAAGACTGAACGTTGATACGGACGCAATGGATGGCAGCGCCTCGCCCCTGAACCCGAATGTGGAAATGGAAAACAGGTCTTCCTTGGTGTAGATCTTGGATGTGGCATACCGCTCTATTGACAGCACCGCCTCATCCCGGGAAAGCCCGCACCCGTTGTCTGAAACACGGATTAAGGTTTTCCCGCCGTTTTCAATCTCAACGATAATCCTGTCAGTCCCCGCATCCATGGCGTTTTCCACCAACTCCTTAACCACGGAAACCGGCCTTTGAACAACTTCACCGGCAGCAATCTGGTTGGACAGGATATCAGGAAGAATCCGGATTCTGCTCATGAAGGCGTATTCAGGCTTTCCTTTACAAAACGCAGTAGAAATTCGCTGTCTTTTGGACTTAAATCAAACTGCAGGCAGGCGTCATTAACCAGTTTTTTCACATTCTGGTCCGGCTGGGCCGTTCTTTTTTCAGACACCCATGCAATGGCTTTTTTCAGGGCATTGCCCTGGGGAATGACAGTGGACATGTTAACCTTCCTTATATAATTGCTTTACAATTCTGGAAATTCAGGATGTTTAGTCACAGCCTGCTCAAATCCATATCCTGCCCGGATCAGCGACATTTCATCAAAATGCCGGGCCATCATCTGAAGACCCATGGGAAGCCCGGTGGAGGAAATACCCGCGGGCACTGAAATCCCGGGAACACCTGCCAGATTGCAGGACAGGGTAAAAATATCGCTTAAATACATGGTCAAAGGATCTTCGATCTTCTCACCGATTTTAAACGCAGGTGTCGGTGCCACAGGAGACAAAATAATGTCGCACGACTCAAAGGCGCGACACCTGCGTTTAAAATCGGTGA